>JAICQC010000372.1 GCA_025938055.1 Anaerolineales bacterium
GCTCGATGAGCTTGCCACGCAGCACGGCCTGGAAACATCAACAAGTATATAAATTAGCCACAGAGTCCCTGTGGCAAGTATTTGAAGGTGATTATGACCCGTGACGAAGCTTTAGCCCTGGTACGTGAATACGTCAAAAATGAAGGACTGGTGCGCCACATGCTTTCGGTGGAAGCCGCTATGCGTTTCTATGCAGAAAAGCTCGGAGAGGACGAAGACCCCGAGACATGGGGAATGATCGGCCTGCTGCATGATTTCGACTGGGAGATCCACCCAACGCTGGACCAGCACCCGCAGGACGGCGCGCCGATCCTGCGCGAGCGCGGCGTCCCCGAGGAGATCATCCAGGATATTCTGAGTCATGCCGACCATCTGAAGATGCCGCGCGACACAATACGCCGAAAAGCTATCGTCGCCTGCGACGAAGTCACGGGACTGATCACCGCCGTCGCGCTGGTGCGCCCTTCGCGCTCGCTGTATGATCTTGAATCAAGTTCCGTCAAGAAAAAATGGAAGGACAAAGCCTTTGCGGCAGGCACCTCGCGCGCTGAGATGGAACATGCCGCGCAGGAATTTGGCATCGAGTTATGGGAACATGTTGGGAACGTGATCACCGCCATGCGCAGGATCGCACCGGAGCTGGGGCTGGAAGGGAACATTCCGAAAACATAATCAAGAAGGGACACGCCTGTGTGACCACGCACAGACATTTATCCATTGCTCAGCCCCCGTAATTGCTGCTTGACTTTGACCTCACCACGTTATAAACTAATTCTGTCAACGTAGAGCAGGGCTTTCCAAATCTGACGATCTTATTCGTAGAGGAGCAACTATGTCAGAGGAGCGATTTGTCTCGCGCGGGTTTGTCGGTAAGCGGCGAGGAGGGGAGAAAAAAGACCGCATCCCACCCGGCCAATATCTTACGAACGATTTCCCTGTCCTCTCAGCAGGTCCTACCCCGTATACCCCTCTCGATCAATGGATGTTCACAATTGAAGGTCTTGTCAAAGAAAAGGCTTCCTGGACCTGGCAGGAGTTCCTTCAACTTCCCATGCAGAAGTATGTGGTGGATATCTCCTGTGTCACGAAGTGGACGCACCTCGATATGAAGTGGGAGGGGGTCAGTCTCGATACTTTGCTCGAGTATGTGGAACTGGACCGCAACGCCATGTTCGTTACAGCCTACAGCGACGGCGGCTACACCACCAACATGCCACTCACTGACATCGTCAACGGTCAATCCTTTATCGCGCTGAAGTACGATGATAAGCCCCTCGCTCCTGAACATGGCGGGCCTGCGCGCATGGTCGTTCCCCATCTATATTTCTGGAAAAGTGCCAAGTGGATTCGCGGCATTCGACTCATGGAAAAGGATAAGCCCGGCTTCTGGGAATCGGCTGGCTACCACAACCGCGGCGATCCGTGGAAGGAACAGCGGTATTGGAATGACTAGGAGCGACCATGAAACAAACACTTAACTGGCAAATCGCTTCCGTCAAAGAGATCAAGCCCGAGACCGCCAGAGTGAAGTCATTTACAATAACGCTGCCCGCCTGGATGCGTCACCGCGCCGGACAGCATTATGACATCCGTCTGACCGCGGAGGATGGTTATCAGGCTCAGCGTAGTTATTCGATTGCCTCGGAGCCTGAACGCGAAGGCGAGGTGGATATCACGGTCGAGCGCATCCGGGATGGAGAAGTCTCGACCTACATGCACGATGTGCTTGTTCGGGGCGACCGTGTCGAAATGCGCGGTCCGATCGGCGGATATTTTGTCTGGGAGGCGAAGATGACGGAGCCGCTGCTGTTGATCGCCGGCGGATCAGGCGTTGTCCCGTTGATGTCCATGCTTCGTCATCGCGCTGCGGCGGGCGGCAGGAATCCGGCGGCTCTGCTGTATAGTTCCCGTACCTTCGAAGACATTATTTACTACAATGAATTGGAAAAACTGCGCGCGGCGGACAGCGGCACTCAGGTCTTTCACACGCTCACCCGCTCCCAGCCCGCGGACTGGAGAGGCTACACGCGACGCATCGACCCCCATATGCTCAGAGAAGTTGCCGGTCCACTCGGCATATCGGTACAAGTGTTTGTTTGCGGTCCAACGCTTTTGGTCGAGTCCGCCGCGAATACTCTGGTCAAAATTGGAATCAAATCAGACCAGATCCGCACCGAACGCTTTGGTCCGACAGGAGGCTGTCATGGAAGAAACGACAGATATTAACCGCGAACTCATGCTGGATGCCAACGCGACCGCGGGATTGCTCTATGAGATCTTCGGCGCTGAAATGACTGCCTCGCCGACGGAGTGCGCCAACTGCGGTAATGAAGGTGAGATCGGCGAGCTGCTGGCGTTCACCCATGGTCCTGGCATCATCCTGCGTTGTTCGACTTGTGAGAATGTGGTTCTGCGTATCGTACAAACACCCAAGGAAATCATTTTGGACGCGCGCGGCGCAGTCTACTTGAGGCTGGCGCGAGCAAGAGCGTAAAGCGAATAGACGACCGTTTCAAAAACCCCCGCGTTCTTTTGTAAGCGGGGGTTTTTACAGCTACATGCTATTTCTTTTGGCTCTTTTTCTTCGGCGGCTTTGCTGTCTTTTTCCTTTTCAGGGACGATGTCTTCGCAGGTTTCGCTTTTGCCGCTGATTTCTTTCCAGTCTTTGCTTTGGCTTTCGGTTTGACCTTTATAGAAGATGCTTTTAACGCTGTCTTCTTTTTCGGCGAGGCTGTTTTCGTCTTTCCATCGGCAGACGCTTTTACTCTACCGTTTTTTTTTCCATTCTCGGCACTCTTATGCCCATTTGCCTTTCCATTGGAAGATACTACAAACCTCTCCACCGTCCAGCTTACATTGACGGAGACCACTTCCTCGCCGGGTTTCACGTCCACGATCACGTCACCCTTTGTGGAGGCGCGTTTGCGGATGCCAGCCTCATCCAGGCGTGTGGATTTCGGCGCGCCTTTGGTAAGGTGGATGGTCGCCATGTGATTCGGCTTGTCCGCGACCACGCCAGCCAGGCGTATCTTCTCGGGGATATCCCAGGCGATGACGCCTCTGCCGTAGCGTCCCTGAACGGGGAATTCCTTTTGTTCGACCCGTTTGGCTTTGCCTTCACTCGTCAGAAGGAAGATCTCGCCTTCGACAGGCAGAATCTCCATGCCGACGACTTCATCCTTATCTGCCAGCTTCAAGCCGTTCACGCCCGCCGCGACAAGCCCCATCGGGCGCACTTCCTCCTCCTTGAAGCGGATCGCCATGCCCTGTGCGGTGACGAGCAGAATATCCTTCGTTTTGTTATCGGTCAAACCGACTTCGACCAACCTGTCGCCTTCGTTCACCCGCACGAGCACGAATGTTTGCGAGGAAGGTCCCGGGAGCTCATTGACCAGACTCTTCTTGATCATGCCTAGTTTTGTCGCGGTGATGAGGCAGGTCTCTTCGGGTAATGCTGATCTGCTGGACGGCAACGCAAACACAGCCGCGAGGGAGTCACTATCGGTGAGCGGAGTTACGCGATGGAACAATGTGCCTTGCGATAACTTGTCCGTTTGCGGCAGGATGTGTGCGGCAACCGCTGCGGCACGACCTGACCTGCTCACGAAGTACACGGTATCCGCCGTCGAAGCCTTCACCAGCCAGCGCGGGGCGTCGTTACCGGAATGTTTCGGCTGTTTGTCATCATGCGTGCGCGAGACCAGTCCTTCCTCGGTCACGCCGATCCATACCTGCTGCTGGGGCAGCAAATCTCTGGCGGTAAGCGTCTTGGCTGCCTGACCGTTCGCAGACAGGTTGACGATCTGCGTGCGCCGCCGGTCGCCATATCGTTCCTTCACCTTGAGCAGTTCGTCTGACACCACTCCGCGCATCCGCTTCGGAGATTTCAACAGGCTTTCCAGATCCTTGATGGTCGCGGTCACCTCTTTGTATTCGGTCTCGATCTTCTTGCGTTCCAGCGCCGCCAGCCTGCGCAACTGCAGGTCAAGGATGGCGGTCGCCTGGAGTTCCGTCAGTTTGAAGCGCTTCATCAGTTTGCCGCGCGCCGTATCCACGTCTGAAGCGGAGCGGATGATGTTGATCACTTCGTCCAAATTCTTAAGAGCGACAAGATACCCCTCGAGAATGTGAGCGCGCTGCCTGGCTTTTTCCAGGTCGAATTCCGCGCGCCTCTTGATGACCGTCAGCCGGTGCTCCACATAGACGCGCAGCGCCTGCTTGAGCGTGAGCGTGCGCGGCTCGCCATCGACCAGCGCCAGCAGATTGATGCTGAAGGTCGTCTGCATGGGTGTGCGCTTGTAGAGATCGCGCAGGATGACATCAGGGTCAGCCGTCTTCGAAAGCTCCAGCACGATACGCATGCCATGCCGGTCTGACTCGTCGCGCAGATCTGAGAGTCCTTCGAAATAGCCCTCGCGCGCCAGGTCTGCGATGCGCTCGATCAGGCTGGACTTGTTGACCATGTACGGAAGTTCGGTGACGATGATGCGGCTGCGGCCGCGGTCCATTTCCTCCACGTGAGCCTTTGCCCGCACGGTGATGCGCCCGCGCCCCGAGCCGTATGCCGCTTCAAGCCCTTCCTGCCCCTGCTCCTGTACAATCAAGCCGCCGGTGGGGAAGTCCGGTCCCTGGATGAACTCCATAAGCGTTTCGACATCGATGTCATCCAGCTTTTCCCATCTCTCAAGCATGTAGACGAGGGCATCGATCACTTCGCCCAGATTATGCGGCGGGATGGATGTTGCCATACCGACGGCGATACCCGTCGCACCGTTGACCAGGAGGTTGGGCA
>JAICQC010000118.1 GCA_025938055.1 Anaerolineales bacterium
AACGCGCCATGCCGAAAACTCTCTTTCAAAAAATCTGGGACTCGCATGTGGTCACAGAACAACCTGACTCTCCCACGGTCCTCTACATTGATCTTCACCTCGTCCATGAAGTGACGTCACCACAGGCGTTTACGGGGTTGCGCGAGCGCGGGCTCAAAATCCGCCGCCCGGAAAAGACTCTCGCAACCATGGATCACTCGATTCCCACGACGCCGATCGGTGTTCCCATTGCCGACGCGTTAGCCGCCGCGCAGATAAAACAGATGGAAGTGAATGCTGCTGAATTCGGGATTACTCTCCACGGCATGGACAGCCCTCACCGCGGCATTGTCCATGTAATCGGTCCTGAACTCGGGCGGACCCAGCCCGGCATGACCATCGTCTGCGGAGACAGCCATACCGCCACGCATGGAGCCTTCGGCGCACTTGCCTTTGGGATCGGCACGTCTGAAGTGGAACACGTCCTGGCGACGCAATGTCTTCTGCAGAAGAAGCCGAAGACCTATGAAATTCGTGTCAATGGGAAGCTGCCAATTGGCGTTTCTGCCAAGGATATTATTCTTGCCCTGATCGCGAAGATCGGAGTCGGTGGCGGGACGGGTCATGTCCTGGAATACACAGGCGAAGCGATCCGCGGACTCAACATGGAACAGCGCATGACCATCTGCAATATGTCCATCGAAGGCGGCGCGCGGGCAGGCATGATCGCCCCCGATGATACAACGTTCGAATACCTGCACGGGCGCGAGTTCGCGCCAAAAGGCGAGGAATGGGACAAAGCCATCGCCAGGTGGAAGGCTCTTCCCACAGACGAAGGCGCGAGCTATGATAAAGCGATTACGCTGGATGCGACTGAGCTTGAGCCAATGATTACATATGGCACAAATCCTGGCATGGGCATCAAGATCACTGGCCGAATACCAACAGCCGATGCGTTCAAGGATACATCGCAGCGCGCCGCGTTTGAAAAGGCGATGACCTATATGGGACTCCAGCCGGGACAATCTCTGCTCGATCAAAAAGTGGATGTGGTCTTCATCGGTTCCTGCACCAACTCGCGCATTTCCGATCTGCGTCTTGCAGCTTCGATGCTTAAAGGTCGCAAGGTCGCAGATGGTTTGCGCGTCATGGTTGTACCCGGTTCTCAGGATGTAAAGAAACAGGCAGAGAACGAAGGCTTGGATCGAGTCTTCAAGGAAGCCGGCGCGGAATGGCGCGAAGCAGGCTGCAGCATGTGCATCGCAATGAATGGCGACCAATTGCAGCCCGGACAGTATGCTGTTTCGACCAGCAATCGCAACTTTGAGGGCCGCCAGGGCAAAGGCGGACGGACCTTCCTCGCCTCCCCGTTGACTGCCGCCGCGACCGCCCTTACCGGCAAGGTCACTGATGTCCGCACCCTGTTGAGTTAATTATGGTCACAGACGAAGTTTGGAAATTACCTGCAATTGTCGACCGGTTCCTTTCATATCGTGCCGCGATTCCCCTGGCTCAGGAACAGATCGGCGTGATGATGTCGATCCTCAAGTCGCGTGGACATCCTGTTGAAAAGTTCCTTGACCTGGGCTGTGGCGACGGGATACTCGGGGCAGCGATCCTGGGCGAATACCCCTCGAGCCGCGGCGTGCTGGTGGATTTCTCAGAACCAATGCTCGCCCAGGCGCGCGAGCAACTGAGGGATTTCGAAAGCCAGCTTGTTTTTGAGAATCTCGATTATGGGGACCGGACTTGGGTGGACGCGATTCAGCCTCATGCTCCGTTCGATGCAATTGTCTCAGGATATTCTATCCACCATCAGCCCGATATTCGCAAGCGCGAGATCTACGAAGAAATCTTTTCGTTGCTCGATCTCGGCGGATGGTTCGTCAATATTGAGCATGTCTCCTCGGAGGCACAGCTGAACATTGACTTGTTCGAGCACCACTATGTTTCCGCCCGTTATGCAATCGAGCAGCGCAACGGCGGCACTCGCACCCTTGCTCAGCTTGCGGAGGAATATAAGAACCGTCCTGATAAAGCCGCTAATATTCTGGCGCCCACCGAACTTCAATGTGCCTGGCTGCGAGAGATCGGATACGAAGAAGTGGATTGCTACTTCCGCATCTTTGAACTTGCTGTTTTTGCAGGACGCAAGCCTAATCCAAAACACTTGCACAGCACGCAAGTGCAGGTGCCGTAAATCAACAATCGTAAATCGGAACTCACCTTATGGCTCAATTCACAACACTTACCTCCCGTGCCGTTCCTCTTCCTGCGAACGACATTGATACCGATCAAATTATCCCTGCACGTTTTTTGAAAGCCACCGACAAAAATGGCATGGGCGATCACCTCTTTGCAGACTGGCGCTATAACTCAGATGGCACGCCCAAATCAGATTTTATCTTGAACAAAAGCGAGTGGCAGGGCGCGCATATTTTGTTGGCAGGCGACAACTTCGGCTGCGGCTCCAGCCGTGAACATGCGCCCTGGGCGCTGACCGCCTACGGATTCCGCGCCGTGATCTCCACCTCGTTTGCAGATATTTTCCGCAACAACTCGCTCAAGAACGGGCTCATCCCAATCATTGTGGATGAAGAGACACACAGGATGTTGTTCGATCTTGTGGAAGAAGTGCCAAACGCCGAATTCACGATGGACCTGGAATCGCAAACACTCTCCTTTCCGAATGGCTCCGTCAACTTTCCGATCGACCCGTTCAACAAGGCTTGTTTGCTGAATGGCGTAGACGAGCTTGGGTACATCATGACTTTCGAAAAAGAGATCGCTGCGTTTGAAGAAAGGATGTAATTCGTAGTTGATAATTTATCAATTATGAGTTTAAAAGGGCACCAACATGGATTTACCCCTTATACAGATTTACGATACCACCCTGCGCGACGGGACTCAATCCGAAGGCTTCACTCTCTCAGGTAATGACAAGATTCGCATCGCGCAGAAGCTGGATGACCTGGGTGTAGCCTTCATCGAGGGCGGCTGGCCCGGGTCCAACCCCAAGGATGTGGAGTTCTTCGAGCGTGCTCGCGATATGCAATGGAACCACGCACTGATCGCCGCGTTCGGCTCCACCTGCCGTGTCAAGGGAGGACCTGAGGATGACGCCAACATCAAGGCGCTGATCGATTCGCATACACCCGTCTGCACGATCTTTGGCAAAACGTGGACACTACACGTCAAGGAAGTTTTGCTCACCACGTTGGAAGACAACCTGCGCATCATCGAGCAATCCGTTGCATACCTCAAAGCCAATGGAAAGCGCGTCATCTATGATGCCGAACATTTCTTCGATGGCTACAAGGCGGATTCTGCCTATGCACTCGAAACCCTGCGCGCGGCAATCCGTGGCGGCGCGGAGACGGTCGTCCTGTGCGACACCAATGGTGGGACGTTGCCGTGGGATCTGGAGCAGATCATTCGAGAGGTGAAGCCTGCCCTTGCCCATCCATTCGGCATCCATACTCACAATGATTCAGAATGTGCTGTGGTCAATTCGTTGACCGCCGTCCGCGAGGGGGCAATTCAAGTGCAGGGAACCATCAACGGAGTCGGCGAACGGTGTGGCAATGCAAATCTCGTTTCCATCATGGCGGACCTTGAACTCAAGATGGGCTATCCATGTTTGCCGGAGGGGAAGATCAATTGTCTCTATGAGCTTTCGCATTTCGTGGCAGAAGTGGCGAATATCACACCTGACGAACATTTACCCTTTGTTGGTAAATCGGCGTTCGCGCATAAAGGTGGAGTCCACGTGGCGGCGATGCGCCGCAGCGCGAAATCCTACCAGCATATCGAACCTGAACTGGTTGGCAACAAGATGCGCGTGGTCGTTTCCGATCTTTCAGGTCGAGGGAACTTATTAAGTAAAGCAGAGGAGCATGGGGTGGAAGTGGAAGGCGAGGAAGTTCTACCGGTTCTCAATGACATCAAGGAACTCGAAGCGCGCGGCTTTGCCTTTGAGGCTGCCGAAGCCTCAGTCGCCATGATGTTGAAGCGCCAGGAATATGGATACAAACCTCCCTTCGAACTTGTGGATTTTCTTGTGAATGTAGAGCACCGTCAGGGACGCGGTATCTTCGCTGAGGCAATGGTCAAGGTGCGCGTGCAGGGCGAACTGCTGCATACAGCGGCAGAGGGCAACGGTCCAGTCAACGCGCTGGACAATGCGCTGCGTAAGGCACTGCTGGGCTATTATCCTCAGATCGCGGATTTTCACCTGTCCGATTACAAGGTCCGCATCCTGGATTCAGATCATGGGACGGAAGCGATTACACGCGTTCTGATCGACACACGTAACAACACGAGCCGCTGGAGCACCGTGGGTGCGAGCACGAATATCATCGAAGCCAGTTGGCGCGCGCTTGCCGATTCGGTAGAATATGGCTTGATGGTGGCGCATTAGTTGTTCCGTCCTGAGCAGAGCGCAACGTAGTCGAAGGACAGTCTGATTAGTATCAATGGTCTGCATGAAACGCGCGCTTCGACTGCGCTCAGTACGAAGAAAGAATCTTTATGAACTTCAACATCACCCTCTTACCTGGCGATGGTATCGGACCCGAAGTGGTCTCCGAAGCCGTGCGCATGCTGGATGTGATCGCCCATAATTGCGGTCACACCTTCCATTACACGGAACGACTGATAGGCGGGTGCTCCATCGATCAATATGGCACGTCGCTTACCGGTGAAACCCTTGCAGACTGCCAATCTGCAGACGCGGTGCTGCTGGGTGCGGTCGGCGGACCGAAATGGGATGACCCGAACGCCAAAGATCGCCCGGAACGTGGCTTGCTCGCCCTGCGCAAGGGACTCGGTGTGTTCGCCAATCTCCGGCCCGTGAAAGTGCATTCTGCACTGATGGATGCTTCGCCTCTCAAGCCGGAGAAGCTCAGGGATGTGGATATTCTCGTGCTGCGCGAACTGACAGGCGGTTTGTATTTCGGTCAGCCCAAAATGCGCGAGATGAAGGATGGTTGTGAACGAGCAGTGGATACGCTTGAATATTACGACTATGAGATCAGACGCATCATGGACCTGGCGTTCCAACTGGCGAAAGGAAGAAAGAAAAAGGTTACCTCTGTGGATAAGGCGAATGTGCTTGAATCCTCGCGCCTGTGGAGACAGATCGCCATACAAACCGGGAAAGAACACCCTGATGTTACACTGGAGCATCAGCTCGTGGACAGCGCCGCAATGAAACTGATTACGGATCCAGCGTCGATGGATGTGGTCGTCACCGAGAACATGTTTGGTGATATCCTCACGGATGAGGCATCTGTGCTGGCAGGGTCACTGGGGATACTGCCCTCTGCCAGTTTATCGGAGACAGGCGCCGGGTTATACGAGCCGATCCATGGGTCCGCGCCGGATATCGCAGCGAAGGGAATCGCCAACCCGGTGGGAACGATCCTGTCTGCTGCGTTGATGCTGCGCTATTCTCTCAAGCTGGAAGACGAAGCCGCAATGATCGAGCGCGCGGTGGATGACACAATCACAGACGGAGCACGCACAGCGGATCTCGGCGGCACGTTGACGACCCGTCAGATGACGGATGAAATCATCAAACACTTATAAGGAGAGAGAGCATGGGCATGGAATCCAAATTCATCTGGATGGACGGCGACCTGGTGGACTTCGAAAGAGCCACGGTTCACATCCTCAACCCCGCGATGCATTATGGTGCAGCGGTCTTTGAAGGGATACGGGCATACAACACCGCCAAAGGACCGGCAGTCTTCCGCTTGCAGGAACATGCTGAACGCCTGCTTGCTTCCGCGCATGTGTTTGGTATACGTGACTTCCCCTTCAGTGCGGAGGATATCGTGAAGGCTGTTAAGGAGACCGTGCAGGCAAACGGATTTACTGATTGCTACATCCGCCCGCTGCTGTATCTAAAAGGCGGCGCGTGGAATCTGAATGTCGATGCGGGCCAACCCGCGCTTGCCATTGCCGTCTGGCAGTGGAGCAATTATCTTGGCGAAGAAGCGCTGGCAAAAGGGATCCGGGCGAACATCTCCTCCTATACGCGCCATCACCCGAATGTGAGCATGACCAAGGCGAAGATTGCCGGAAATTATGTGAACAGCTTCCTTGCCAAGACCGAATCAGAACGCCTCGGCTTCCAGGAAGCGATCATGCTCGACCCGCAGGGCTATGTTGCCGAATGTACGGGGGAGAACCTGTTCGTGGTGCGCCGCAGGAAGGTCATTACCCCGTCGACCGCGCCGGTGCTGGAAGGCATCACGCGTCACACGATATTCACAATTGCAAAGGATCTGGGGTACGATGTCCTGGAGCAGCCGATCTCCCGTGACCAGTTGTACATTGCCGATGAAGTCTTTGTGTGCGGAACTGCCGCGGAGTGCATCGGCTTGAGCGAGATTGACTTCCGTACGATCGGCGATGGCAAGACAGGTCCGATCACGCGCTCTATCCAAAATGTGTACCACGACCTCATCCGCGGTAAGGTGGAAAAGTATGAAGACTGGTGCGATTACGTGGAAGAAAAGGTCAAGGTCTGATGTTTTGGAAGGTGTGCCAGAACCGTTGCCATCAAAAGGCGAGTCATGCGAGGCTCGCCTTTTCATTTTCTAAGGAGTTTGTCTGTCTGGCGAGGGCTTGGTCAGCCATACGCTGAGGAGCCCGACGGCATAACCGGTCACAGAGAGTGCGTACAGGCAGCGCGCCCCGAAGGCGTCAGAAGTATATCACTCACGACTGTGTCCAATAATGTATCGGAATTTGTATCCGGGAGGTATATCCCTGTATATTGACCTGCCAATTTGCTTCCCCTAAGATTGCGATACGAATGCCGGAATAAAAGGAGAATGGACGAATGCCTAAGAAAAAGAAGCACATTGAAAAAGAGGAAGCAGAGGAGATCGAACAAACCATCGATTCATATACCGGGGAATTGGAGCCGGTAGCGGAAGATGCCGATCAATTTATTGAAGTTGTGCCCGAGGAGACGGATGACCGCAATGGGCAAAATTACCTGCTGAACGAGGAAACCAGCATGGATTCCTATGCCGCAGATGCGGATGCCGACGCTGTCGCCGAACAGTCTGCTCTCTACACGGACGATGAAGCTATCGAAGATGATTTTGCCGATCGGCAAAAACTTGCCGCGGCGGGACGGGACATTATGCAGGAGGAGTTGGAGGAGCATAACTCGCTCTCACCAGAGATTTCCGGCGGCGATTTGGACGCCTCCTGGCAAACCGCCAATCAGGCGGGTGAGGAAACAGTGGGCGGCAGTGTGTCCACGCCCGATCAGGATGTCGTCGATGAGCTGGGAAAGGCGGCGGGTCTGACCTATGCAGATGACGAGCCCCTCAACTCTGGGGAAAAGGTCCTGGACCGCGACCGCGATCGCTGGGAACTGAACCCTGCCTCTGCCCAGGATCAGGACGAAGAATCGGAAGTTGAAGAGGAGGACGAAGACGAGGAATTGGATGAACTGGAGGAGCTTGACGAGCTCGATGAAGAAGAGGACGAGGATCTCGAGGAAGATCTAGAAGATGATGAATTCATCGATGGCGAACTTGAAGAAGATGAGGATGTATAAAAATCTTGAGGTCATAAGGAGTTGCCATGGGTTTTGATCAGTATCATGAACCTCCCCAGGAACTTTCTGAGGAAACACGCACCTATATACGTGTCCTTCAATCGCTGATCGAAGAAGCGGAGGCAATCGACTGGTACGTCCAGAGACTTAGTGTGGAAAAGGATGAAGAGGCTCGTGCGGTGATGAGTCACGCCCAAAAGAAGAGTTTATTTATTTTGGCATCGATCTTGAATTTTTGCTGCGCCGTACTCCGGTCTGGCGCAATACGCCAGCGTGCGGCGTGAAAAACATACTTTTCAAAAAGGACGATCTGACTGAATTGGCAGAGAAAGCAGAAGAAACGATTCATGAAGAGGAGTGAAGTCCGTAGTATTGATGGTAACAACCTTAAAATACAATCACTGCTTTACGCGATAGCGGGAAGCAATCCTACATGAGGTGCGTCATGCGTTTGACCAAAGGAGTCGAAGTGTTTACTGCAACCGGTGAAAAAATAGGGACGGTCAGCCGTGTTGTTATCGACGCGAAAACCAGAGATGTGACCGATCTGGTCGTTGAAAAGGGGGCGCTCTTTAAGGATGAAAAGGTCATCCCAGTAGGGCTGGTCGATCTTGAGAATGAAGAGCGTATCGTGCTGCGGGAGACTAATCAGGATGTGGATGATTTTCTTGACTATGAAACAACTCATTACATCCCGGTCGATCATGCCGGGTCACCTGAGAGCGGCATAGAGGCAACCTACTGGTATCCGCCGGTTAACCTGCAGGTTCCCCAGGGCGGTATGATGACGGGGGCTATGCCCGATCGGGCTCTACAAACCGAAACAAGCATCCCCGAAGGACGCGTGACAATTTCACAAGGAGCGCAGGTTTTTAGCTCAGATGACCAGCATGTCGGGAATGTGGAGGAGGTGATCGCTAGTTCTGACAATAACACCGTTACCCACTTTGTCGTTGGCAAGGGTTTTCTGCTCAAAGAGCATAAATTGGTCCCTGCCTTCTGGGTGGTAAATGTCTCCGACGATAAGATCTTCCTGTCCATCGAGGCGCGTGTCTTTGAGCGCTTACCCGATTACCAGCCTTATTAAGCGAACGGTCATGTCTGCGCCGCGGAGACGGTTTCCTGACTTGCCGTCTCGTCTGCGGTTAAGGTGACAGACTGGTTTGCCTTTTTATCCTCAATCGCCTGCTCATAGACGCTTACCAGCTGCTTGCTAAGCTGGTTGATATCGAAGGTCTTGGCTTTCTTCAATGCCTGATTGCTGAAGCGTTTCATCCGCTGCGGGTCAGATAAAAGCCTCTGGATACCCTTCGCCAGCACAGCCACATCATTCTTTACCAAAAAACCCTGCTTGCCATGCTCGACGATATCGCGCGTTCCGCTACCGTCCACTGCTATGACCGGCAGACCAGCCGCCATCGCTTCGATGGTGACGAGTCCCTGCGTCTCGGTGATGGATGCAAAGGTGAAGGCGTCGGCGGCTTTCAGATAACGCGGGACTTGATCAAACGGCAGAGAACCTGTAAAGGTAACTCGTTCCGCGATGCCCAGCTCAGACGACAGAACCTGCAGGCTCTCCTTTGCAGGGCCGTCACCGATCAGCACGAGCCGCAGCTCAGGATGTTTCTCATATGCTTGGGCAAGGGCGCGGAGGAGGGTATCCCAGTTCTTTTCGGGAGCCAGGCGTCCCACCGAGATCAGAACGGTCTCATCCTGCCAGCCTAACTGATTGCGCAGGGCTTTGCCGTCGGCTTTCAGAAAAGGCTCTAGGTTTGTCCCGGTTGGGATCACTGTAAAGGGTCCCTCCAAACCATAATCCTTGACCAGGGTGGCTCTCATACTTTCAGATGGGATGATGATATGCTGGCATTTTCGCATATAGTCCATCAGCCATTTGTGAATTCTGGTTTTCAGAAACTCCTGTATCGCTTCCTGGGGGAAGGGAACGTAATGGGTATATTCCCAGTATTGGGTGTGGAACGTGAACACAAGCGGTAAGCCAAGCTCTGAGGCTCTGTGAGCTGCCGTCTGACCGAGCAGAATGGGATGATGGGTATGGATTACATCCAGCTTGAGTATGGGCAGCAATTGTTCTACAAACGGCGACATGGGTAGAGCTGCAGAGATATCCCCGGGCAGGGGCAGGCTGGGATATCGAAAGATAAAGGGCTCTGTATCCTTGTACTCGTTATCTGACTGTGCAAAAACAAATACATTATGACACTGCTGCATCAGGGCTTCTCGAAAGGAAGCCACTGATCGCACAACCCCATTGACTACGGGATGATAATAATTCGTAAAGAAGGCAATATGCAAGGTCTACTCCGTGGTTTTGTGAAATAAGGCGGATAAAAGTTTGTGCTCTTCCTGCCGTTTGTTTTCAAAGATGTGACAGGCATAGATAATCATCCCCGCGTTCCAGGTGAGCGGCGCTTCAGGTGTATACCATATGCTCGAAAGTGGTTTGCCATCTGGAGCATGCACCTCGTTAACCTGCCGGTCCTGCAGGATCACTTTCAGGATGCGGGCAACCAGTTTCTGCGCCTCCTCGAGGTGACCAGTTCTCACCAGAGCGATGACATGCCATGCGCCGATCCAAAGCCAGGAGGCATCGGTGTGATAGTTTGCCATCCCTCCGAGCAGGTTTTCAAGCGCAATCAGCTGTCGCGGATAAGAAGGATAGGTAACCCGCGTTGGAACCGGTTCTGCCATCCGCGCCTGATCCATGACTCTGAGGATGCTTTCCGCCTGTTCGTGTTTTGTCAGCCCCCAGGCGATCGCCAGTAAATTGCCATCGCTGCTTAACTGTGTTAAGGTATCGCTGGTGATAAAGTACCCGAGATCCTCGCGCCAAAAGTGTTTGTTAATGGCACGAACGACGTTCTCCGCCTTTACAAAATAGTAGACGGCTTCCTGTTGCAGGTCCAGGCGCGTGGCGGCGATTGCCATCTCTGAGAGCGCCTTCCAGTACACTACATTTGTGTACAGGACGCGTCCATGCCGCGCGATCGAATCTGCCCAATCGGCGAAAGCTCCCTGGTGGAGCAAGGGGTCATCATCGGGTCCTTTGAGATAATTCTCCAGCCACTCCATGGCGGCTCTGAGCTCAGACCAGTGGTTTTCGAGAAAAACCTTATTCCCTGTTTCCTGTGTATACGCCAGTGCCGCAATAACAAGCAATGATTGTCCATCCAGCGAAGGAGCGCCATGCCCGCTCAGGTACTTGGGTTTGAGCAGCATTTCGTTGGGCTGCTCACGCCCGAAAAAAGAGTGGAGAAAACGCGTTACCACATGCACTGAATGGAGCTTAACGGGTAACTGCCCTTCAGGCGTCTGGTGCCAGAAGAACGCCTCGAGAGTCTCCTTCACCGGATTATATTGCTTCAGAGTCAGCAATCCATGAGCGGCGAACCCAAAATCCCGCGCCCAGCTCTCTGAGAAATTGCGATACCCTGCGTGGAGTATTTCCTTGCTCACATGGTTGGTCAGTCGGCGCGGCTGAATACCGGAACGCAGACTCTCTGCCGCGATGAAAATTGCCAGCGCTTCTTCG
>JAICQC010000541.1 GCA_025938055.1 Anaerolineales bacterium
CCTGCCACCATGAAAGGACGAGATGCGCGGACGATCCCATCCACCCGGTCTTTGTGCGGCATCGTGAACACTTCCTCCGTGGGCATATTGGCTGTGAATTCCACGCCGTTTTCCGCTTTTGTTTGTGCTGCCAACCAGCAGTGTCGTTCCGGCAACCCAACCATGAGATCGGTGCCAGGAGCACGGTAGTGAAGAGCGGTGTAATGCTGTTCATTTAGATATGTACTGCGCTTGCGTAAATTGAAAATGTGTTCCTGCCAGGCAGTCACTGGATCCGGTTGATCGATACGGCAAGCCTGAAAAATAGCCTCCCAAAGTTTCTGGATCGCTTCCTCACCCGAAACATCCGGAAAGACCTTCGAAGCCCATTCCCTCGTAGGACTGGACACAATACTCCAATTCACTGCATCCCGGATAATTAAGCTGGAAAACTTTTCCCATTTTTTCCGATTGGCAGTTTGATAGGTAGAGACTCTCTCAGGATCTACATCCGAAAATATATCTGGATTCCCGGATGAAATACCCAGTAAGGCGTCTCCGGCTTCAGCAAATTCAAGACCAGCGTTAGAAGCCCAACTGGGAATCTCAGCCAAAGCCTCCTGTGGCGCGTTTTTGAGAAGGATGTGCGCGATTTCCTCATCTTCCCAAAGCACATCTACATAGCGGGCGCCCGCCTGATACGCACTTTTGGTGATAAGCCTGACCAGAGGATAATCATGGATACCGGGTAAGATGAACAGTCTCTGCCCGGCGCGGATGTTAAGCCCCACCCTCACGACAACGTCAGCATATTTTTGCAGGGACTGGGAAAACTGCTGTTCATTCATTTTGACCTCCTTGTGTCCAGAAAGAACATGCATAAACAGTATAGCAATTTATGAAGCCAAATACAACCATGAATGTCCAAATAAAAAATCTCACGCAAAGAAAGCTCGCGTGAGATTTTGTAATCCAGGCAACCTTCTGATTACACGTCAAATGCCCATTCGCCCTGCCGCATCACCGGTTCGCGCGTGCCGTCCTCCTTGATGCCGTCGATGTCCATCTGCGGGGAGCCGATCATGAAGTCTACATGGGTGAGGCTGGTATTCCCGCCCGCGGCGTTGAACTCTTCATCTGTTAATTCTTCGCCGCCGGTGAGCGTGAAGCGATAGCCGCGCCCAATGGCGATATGGCAGGAGGCGTTCTCGTCGAAAAGAGTGTTGTAAAACAGATGCCCGCGCTGGGCGATGGGAGAGCTGGCAGGAACCAGCGCGACTTCCCCCAGCCGTGTGGAGCCTTCATCGGTATCCACCAGCTTTTGCAGAAGCGCTTCATTCTTTTTCGCCGTGACTTTGACAATCCTGCCGTTTTCAAAGGTGACGCTGAAATCTTCGATGAGGCTGCCGCCATAGCTCAGCGGAAATGTGGATGTCACGATTCCATCGGCGCGATGACGGTCTGGCAGGGTAAACACTTCTTCCGTGGGCATGTTGGCGGTGAATGCAATTCCATTTTCTGCCAGCGATTGGGCGCTGATCCATTTGTGCCCGTTTGGCAAGCCCAGAGTGAAGTCTGTTTTGTCAGATTTGTAGTGTAGGGCAGAATACTTTTTCGCCTGTAAATAACTGGCTCGTTTGCGTAAGTTCTTGATATGTTCCTCCCAGGCGGCAACCGGGTCAGGTGCAGTAGTGCGGGTGGTCTCAAAAATGGCTTGCCACAATTTTGCTTCCGCTTCTTTAGGTTCTAGATCGGGGAAAATCTTGGCGGCCCATGCGGGCGCCGAGGCAGCCGCGATACACCAGTTGCTCGCATTCCGGGTGACGAGTGCGCTGATCGGCGCCCAGTTCTCCAGATGAGCGTGCTGCATGGCGCCGAGGCGCTCCGAATCCAGACCATGATAGGCATCCGGGTCATTGGCGTAGATCGAGAGCAGGGCATCTCCGTTTTCGAGCATGTCCAGAATTCCGCTGACGAGCCACTTTGGATATTCGTTAAACGAATCGGCTGGCGCATTCTGCAAACGCAGGCGGAGCATCTCCTCATCTCCCCAGATCACATCTACATAACGGGCGCCGGCGGCGTACGCAGCTTTCGTCACCGCGTGGACGAGAGTTCTGCCTGCCGGAGGCACGCCTCGAGCTGTCGCGTTCGTAATAATCAGGCGCTGACCCGCCCGCAAGTTCAGACCAACCCTCACTATGGCTTCGGCATACTTCTGTAATAATTCCTGATGCTGCTGGTTCGATTCCATCAGTGATCCTCCGCACAATTTTTCACGAGTATAGCATGAACCGGTTGCGAAAAATTTGTGTTATAAACGGCACGGCACGCTCTGAGCCTTGCGAAGGTTTTGGAAGATAGAATAAGATACGCACCAGAGTCCTTCGCATGGTTCGTCACCACAGTCTTGAAGAGAGAACACTATGCTCCGCATCGAAAAAATCAACACAGAGAACAAAGTGCAAGTGAAACAGTTTGTAGATCTGCCTTACGGGCTATACAAGGACTGTCCGCAGTGGGTGCCGCCATTATTCATCGATGCCTATCTTCCCTTAAACCGGAAGAAGCATCCCTTCTTTGAACACTCCGAAGCGGATTTTTTTATTGCTCTGCGGGATGGGGAGGTGGTAGGGCGGATTTGTGCGGCAAACAACAAGTTGTTCAACGAGTATCATAAAACAAAAAAAGCCCATTTCTATGGCTTCGAGGCAGTGAATGATTTGGAGGTGGCGAGCTGTCTCTTTGATGCGGTGATCGATTGGGCGA
>JAICQC010000250.1 GCA_025938055.1 Anaerolineales bacterium
ATTTCCTGTGCCGAACTGACTCGCGGCTCGAGCGTCACGGCCACGTGACGCCCACTGGGCGTGTGGCGGTAGCGGAAGGGGGGATCCTGGTCGAGTTGCTGCGTCCGGCGCACCGCCAGCACGACGCGCTGCACGAACTGCTCGTGAGCGACGCCAATGACCTTGACCATGAAATCGCAGGGAAACGTGTGCGTCTCGTCCAGTAAACGCCGACTGGCTTCGGACTGATCGTCGTCAAATAACGGCATGCGGGCACCCATGCGTGCATACATCTCTTTGTTCTTCAAAAATGTAACAATATCAATAAGTTCTTCACGGCTCTCATCGATGCCTGCCACATCCTTGAATGTGAGATTGGGAACATCGCCCTCGGTATATTTCTTGCGGATACCTGCCATTGCTCCACCGTTGAGCCGCAGCATGGCGAAGCCCAGCAGCCCGAGCATTGCCACACTGATCACAATATTGATCACTTTATCGCCACTCATGGCTTTTTGTTCCACCAACTCATACTGGAGTTCTGACATCTGGCTTTCATTAACCCCCAGATATTTCATTTGTTCCAGGAAGGGAGCCGTTTTATCGCGGCGTGTGGTGTCCTGAGTCTTATCCTTGTAGTGGATCGTCAAAATGCCACTGTCAGGCGAATCTTCGATCCTCGCCACCTGTCCGGCTGAGATCGCGGCTGCCACTTCACTCAGGGGAATAGGTTCTTTCTCTGGCTTGGAGGTAAAGAACAGGGTTCCTGCAATGACCGCCCCAGCGACTAAAAGTGCCAGGGTCACTTTGCCGTACTTATGTTTTTTAAAGAAGTCTAAGATTTGGGTTACTGATTGTTTCATGTTGCCTCGATGTCCTTTACAAGACGCTCATCAATTCGTATCCTCCCCATATTACCGTGTAAACAGGAACAATGGGTTTTCACTTTTATTAGTATGATTAATGAGGAATTAGAATTTAATTATTGAAATCATGAGCTTGATGGGGGGTTTGTACACCCGGTGTTCTTCCCATGACGCCAAGTGCTCGCCTTGGTTACAGATTAATCTTGGGGTAGGGTAGGGTACTGAATTATTCCCCGAATCCATTAGCTGGGGCTGAAAATATACTAAGATTTGTGTGAAAAGAGATGACGATCTCTCTACGATAGACCGATTATTTGAGAAAGAAATATACTCGCTCGCCGGTGAACAGCCTTTGCTTTGGATCCCACGGAAAGAGAATCGTGACGGCGAATTCAACCCGCTGACCGCCTGGGGGTGGCATATCCAGCCACTGAGCCTCATACGTCCCCGTAACCAATGCCTCCTCAAAGACCCCCTGTGGTCCGATCACAATGTTCTGTAGATCGAAATGAATATCAGGGAAGGCTCCCAGTAATTGCTGGTAGAAACGGGTTGCGCCCTCCTTGCCATGCCAGCTGACGTCGCTGTTGACCACCGTATAGACACAGTTCTCAGTGAGGGTTGCCATTAAGCCTGGGATGTCATGGGCGTCCTCCGCCAGGGAATGAGCGATCCATAACTTGCGGATGGCGCGATATTCATCCGGGTCGGCTCTCCGGCGAATGGACTTGACCACATCAGCGCGCAAATTTTGCTGCATGTGTGCTTCCTTTCCTGGAATGAATCGAAGAAAATATTCTTTTCAATTTTATCCCATTACCAGCCCCGGTTTTTCCAGCCCTCCTGAATCTCCGCACGAAACCGTTGTATCCACTCTTCTGAAATAGCATCTGCGGTGCGTCCCAGAGCAGGCGGTGATATGTCCACGTGGCTTATATCCAGCCCGAGAAACTCCAGTACCTTTCTCACAGTCATTTCATATTCCTGAACAAAATCTTCGTATACTATGGTCAATGGGACAATGTTTCCTTCGGAAAAGAATTCCTGAATCCCCGCTTCGCGCATGGAACACTCACGATATAACTGGTGAATGGCATCAAAGGAATATACCTGGCTGAGGTCCACCGATTTTGGAGGCGCACCCGAAACCCGATGCCATTCCTCTGTTTTGATTGCCTTCCACCAGGACACAGCCAGACGGACCTTATTACGGCGCGTCATAAAAATATGCCTGTGCATTGGAAAGGCATGTTCCCAGATGGCGGTGCGGTTTTGTTCGTCCTTTGGGCAGTCTGGCAATTTGCGAAAGACCTCAAGGATCTGGCTGAAGCGCGGTTCGCAGAATGAATGTTTTAGAGCAAAGACGCCGTTTGTTGTGCTCCCAATCTCCCAGAGACGTTCCTGCAAACCTGCATAATGACCTGGACGATACTCTTCCAATAGATCAGGATTCTGCAGCAATTCGTTGGGTCTGCCTGCAACTCTGGTAGCCTCCAGTGCTTTTGATAATAACGTGCTGCCTGTCCGTTGGCTGAACCAGATCGTGTAGGATAATCTTGGTTTCATACGATCAGTCCTTATTGATTGAAAGGGTTACTAGAATAGCATGAAATTCTATATCGGCTGCCCGATTTGGTCGTGGAAGGGTTGGGTGGGCAATTTTTACCCGGAAGGTACGAAGCCGTCCGAGTTTTTGCATGAGTATGCGCGGCGCTTGACCACGGTCGAGGGCAATACCACGTTCTATGCAGTCCCGGCGCAAAAGACGCTGGATGCCTGGGAAGAGGAAATGCCCGAGACCTTCCGTTTTTGCCCGAAGGTGCCGAAAGCCATCAGCCACGAGGGGAAGCTGTTGGAGAACCTCGAGCGGGCGCGCGGCTTCGTGGACCTGATGCGCCAACTGGGCACGCGACTCGGACCCATGTTCCTGCAGCTGCCGCCGCGTTACTCGCCGAAGCTGCTCGGCGACCTGGAGGCGTTCCTCGCCGCCTGGCCCCCGGATGTGCGCCTGGCTGTTGAAGTGCGTCACCTGGATTGGTTCGACGAGCCGCACGATGAGTCTCTCAACCAACTGCTGACCGCGCACAACATGGCGCGCGTGACGATTGATACGCGTCCGATACGTGACCTCTCAGGCGAGGACATTTTAGCGGGATCGGTCTACCAGAGTTTGCTGGAAGCCCGTGAGCGCAAACCAGATGTTCCCGCCATCCCAAAGCGCACTGCCGATTTTATTTTTGTCCGTTATATCGGTCACCCCGAGATCGATGTCAATGAATCGTATCTTAACGAATGGGGCGAGTATCTCATCCCGCAGTTGCAGGATGGCGCGGATGTTTATATGTTTTGTCACTCGCCCAACAATTTTGCTGCGCCGTGGCTATGCCGAAGGATTTATGCACAGATAGAGAAAGAGGTCTCTCTGCCGACCCTGCCCTGGAATGAACTGGATAATGAGGAGTACGAACAGGGACAGCTGTTTTAACTAGCCTTGCGATGTTCAAGGTTTGATTTCTTCTTCTATTTCCCGCAGGAATATTTCGACGAGCTGCGGGTCGAAATATTTGCCGCTCTGTTCGCGGATGTATTCCAGGGCTTGCGTTTGGGGCCATCGCTTGCGATAGGGACGGTCGGTGGTGATCGCGTCCCAGACGTCCACAATAGCGAAGAGCCGCGCCTCCAGCGGGATCTGTGTGCCTGCCAGCCCGCGTGGATAACCTGTGCCATCCCACTTCTCGTGGTGACAATAGGGGATGTTTAGCGCATCCCTCAGATAGGCAATCGGCTCGAGCATGTCATACGCCAACTGAGGGTGCTGGCGCATGATGGCTTGCTCTTCCGGAGTGAGCTCCTCCGGTTTGTGCAGGATGTAATCTGGGATGCCCATTTTGCCGATGTCGTGCAGGAGGGCGCCGCGCTTGATCAGGACCAGGCGTTCTTCGCTCAAGCCCATTTTGCGCGCCAGCCTGAGGGTCATATCTGTGACGCGCTGGGTGTGACCCTCCGTCTCGCGGTCGCGCAGATCGAGGGCGTGCGACCAGCCTTCGATGGTAGCTTCATACGCCATGGCAAGCTCGAAATTGGAGCGCTGCAAGTCCTGGAATAACATCGAGTTCTCAATAGCGATCGCGGTCTGGCCGCCCAGGGTCTCGAGGAAATCCAGCCATTCGCGGTTGGGGTTCAGGCGCGAGCGGTTGAAGATCTCCAGCACACCCTTCACTTCGCCTTTTGCGATGAGCGGAACCGCGAAATAGGAAACGAATCCCTCATCGGCGAGCAGTTGGGCGCGTCTGAATTTCCCATCCGCCGAGCTCAGATTCGGGATGCTGATCACGCGCCTTTCGATCACCACCCGGCCGACGATGCCTTCCCCGATGCGCAGGCTGGTAGCTTCGATGTTGGATGTATGAAAACCCTGCCCGACGATATATTCCAGCTTGCCCGCCTGGATGAGCAGAACGTTGGCAGCATCCACTTGAAGCTGTTTGACGACCTCATTGATTACAATCGTCAGTGTGACCTGCAGCTCAAACACACTGCTGATGGCAAGATCGATCGAACGGAGCGCCGCCAGTCGTTCCAGCTGTTTGACCATTTGCTCGTGCAGGTACATACGGTGGATGGAGCTGCCTCCGATCTCTGCCAGCGCATTCAGAATCCTTATTTCTCCTATGGTGAGTTCGCGCGGCTGTGTTACGTTGATAAACATGACACCCACGATCCGGTCCTCGGTGTGCAGCGGGACACAGGCACCGCCAATGCCGGGGGGAATCTCGCGGCGGTTTTCTTCGCTCACATGCTCATCACTGCGGAACTCGGGTGACACAATTGCCTTCCCGCGCTGAACGACCTGCCCTGGAATGCCTTCGCCGAATTTGTAGGAGGACCCAAGGTACTGATCATTCCAGCCGCGCTGCACTTTCAACTCGATCACTTCATTGATGGGGTCGTACAGCCAGATGCTCCCTGCTTCCCCTTCCACGAGTGCCAGACTCTGTTCCAGGAGCTGGGAGAGCATTTCGTCGAACGTACGCGCAGTGCGCAGTCGTGAGCTGACCAGCGCAATTGCCTCCAGCTCGCGCTCGCGTTCCTGCCGTTCGCGGCGCACCGCGGCTTCCTTCAATTCGCGCTCAATGGCGGGGATGAGACGCGCAAAATTCCCCTTGATGATGAAATCATGAGCGCCGGCTTTCAGCGCGTTGACCGCACTTTCCTCCCCGATCGTACCGGAGACAATGATAAACGGCAGGTCTATGCCGGTTTTCTTGAGGAGCTCGAGGGCGCTGGGAGCATTAAAACTGGGGAGCGAGAAATCGCAGATGATCAAATCCCACTGCTGACGCGTGAGCGCGGTACGCATAGACTCTGCGGTCTCCACCCGTTCGGTTTCAACTTCGTACTCGCCGCGCTTAAGCTCCCGCAAGAGCAAATGGGCATCGTCTTCGGAATCTTCGATCAGGAGAATCCGCAGATATGTGCTCATCGGGAACTATCTGGGCGGAGCCTCATTCAATACGAGCCAGTACAGCCCCAGCTGGCGGACCGCTCCGATGAACTGATCGAAGTCCACAGGCTTTTGGACGTAGGAATTTGCGCCCAGGCTGTAGCCATTGAGTCGGTCCTGCTCCTCCTTGGAGGAGGTCAGGATGACCACCGGCAGAAGGCGTGTGCGTTCATTGGCGCGGACGCGGCGCAGCACCTCCAGCCCGTCTATTTTGGGAAGCTTAAGGTCCAGGAGTACGACCTGCGGCATATCGTTCGCATCGCGCTCCGCATAGGCGCCGGTGCAGAACAGAAAATCCAGGGCTTCTGCGCCATCACGCACCACGACCAATTCATTCCCAATGTTGTTCTTTTTGAGAGCCCTCAGGGTGAGCGCCTCATCGTCCGGATTGTCTTCGACGAGCAGTATCATTTTGCGTTCCATCGTTTCTCTCCGTTTTACAGAGTGAAGTAAAAAGTGGCTCCCTTTCCTTCGGCGCTTTCCGCCCAGATCCGCCCGCCGTGGATAGAAATGATCCGTTGCACCGTAGCCAGACCCACGCCAGTGCCCGGGAATTCACTGATCGAATGTAACCGCTGGAAAACTCCAAACAATTTGTCTGCGTACGCCATATCAAACCCCACGCCGTTATCGCGCACATAAAATGTGCGTTCTTTGACGTGGTTCTTCTGACCGAATTCGATGGCGGCATCCTCCTGCTTGGAGGTGAACTTCCAGGCATTGTTCAACAGGTTTTCCAGCACGATGTTCATGAGATGAGGGTCAGCCTCCACCATGAGATCCGGGACGAGCGAGAAGGTCACTTCGCGTTCGGGGTGGCTTTCGCGCAACCCCTGAATGACCTCGTCTGCCATTTTGCTCAGGTTGATAAACCTGGGCTGTACGGCGGTGCGCGTCACCCGCGATAAATTGAGCAGGTCGTCGATCAGCACCGCCATGCGCTGGGCAGCGCTGCGAACCCGCTCGAGATAACCGCGTGCGTCCGCGGGGAGTTGTTCTCCATAATCCTCCAGCACAACATGACTGAATCCGTCGATGCTGCGCAGAGGCGCGCGCAGGTCGTGTGAAACGGAGTAACTGAAGGCTTCGAGTTCCTTGTTGGCGGCTTCCAGCTGGGCGGCGCGCTGCCGCAGGTCCTCATTCAATTTCTGGACGTCCTCCTCCATCCGCTTGCGCTGGGTCACGTCACGGATGGCTGCGCTCACCAGGATGCCCTCCTCGGTCTCCAGCGGGCTGAGGCTGATCTCCACCGGGAATTCAGTGCCGTTTTTTCGCAAGCCAAACAGGTCCAAACCGATCCCCATCGGGCGCGTCGGATGATCCAGATAATAATCATCGCGATGCCGGGCATGCTTCTTGCGGAAGCGCCTCGGCACCAGCACCTCCACGGTTTGTCCCACAAGCTCGAAGCGGTCATAGCCGAACATGTTTTCCGTTTGTGAGTTGACGAACTGGATCACACCAGATTGGTCCACGACCACCATCGCGTCGGGCGCGGCTTCGAGCAAGCCGCGAAACTTTGCCTCGGCGCGTTTGCGTTCGGTGATGTCGCGGATGGCGGCAATGATAAGATACTCCTCTTCCGTCTCCATCAGACTCAGGCTGATCTCCACTGGGAACTCCGTGCCGTCCTGACGGAGCGCATAGAGATCCAGATCGGCGCCCATGGGGC
>JAICQC010000467.1 GCA_025938055.1 Anaerolineales bacterium
CCTGGCGTTGTTGTAGACGTCTGGCGTGCCAAGTTTTTCTTCGACCCGCTGTAACTCCGTTTCGATTTCGGCGATGCGCGGGTTCCCTTCCAGCGCCAGCTCGATGGCTGTCTTCTCGGGGTCGAATTCTGGGTGCTGGGGCAGGTAGCCAACAATCACACCTCTGGCTTTTATGACGGCGCCACCCTTTTCAGGCGAGTGCTCCCCGATGATTAACTTGAAGAGCGAGGATTTCCCCGCGCCGTTCGGACCGATCAGACCGATCTTCTGATTGTGCTGGACTTCCCAGCTCAGGTCGCGAAAGATAGCATGCGCGCCAAGGATCAATGTGGCATTTGAAACTGTGATCGAGATCATGGGTACTCCAATAATACAACTTAAACAAAAACACCGTGACGCAGGGCGCCACGGCGTGAGAAAGCATAAGAAACGTTTACTTATCTTCAGGCAACAGGCGCGTGAATAGGAAGCCCTCGTTATCAAATCCACGCACATCAATGCACAGGAAAATATTTTCTGATCGTTCGTATCGCATAATGACAGCATTATACCCTGAAATGAACTGCTGCAAAAGATGAAGCAGCAACCAGGGATATTACCTCTTGTATTCGGATATTCTTGTTATATAATGTTTTAAACGTTTAGGGATATGGCATGGAGGAAAGAGCGCCATGGAAAAGCAGCGCAGGACATTTCTAAGTTATTCACGAGCCAATAAGGAATTTGCCCTGAGATTGGCGAGAGAGTTGAAGTCGGAAGGCTTTCCTGTCTGGCTGGATCAGTTGGATATTCCGCTCGGGGCGCGGTGGGACGTCGAAGTTGAAAAAGCGCTGATCGAATGCGAAATTTTCATGATTATCATCACCAAGGATTCGATTTCCTCTGAGAATGTACTGGACGAGATTGGGTACGCTATTGATAGTGGGAAGCGCTTTCTACCGGTGCTGCTGGAAAAGTGTAATATTCCTCTGCGGTTGAGACGTTTCCAGTACGTGGATTTTACAAATAAGAGTTTTGACGAAGGGGTGGAAACTGCTAAAGATCTCTTAAGAACGCTGAATACGCAATCCACAGTTCCGAGAAAAGGCCCGGCGGATGGAGCGCAAGCCGATCGGGCCATCCCATCAGGCGCGGCGCCGTCAGCCATTTCCACGACAACGACGCGCCTGCGCCGCGAAAACATGGAACAGGAAATCCGCTTTAAGGAAGAGCAGGCAAAGCTTCTGCAGCAGAAGGCCGAGCTTGAGAAAAAACTTGAAGAGGAACGCAGCACCCATGAAAGGATCGCCGCGATCCGAAACCAAAACGCTAAACGTCATTCGAAGCTTATCGGTTTGCTCGGATTTTCAGTCCTTGCGATTTTTGTAGCGGGGTTCGCGATTACAAGAATGATGGTGAAGCCTGCTTCGACAGAAGCACCCATCGACACTCCAATACGTTCACCAGAGAATCCTATTACAGAAGAGGTCCTTGCTGCCATTCCCGTAACTGCCAACGAATCGGCTACGCCGACCACAGAAATAGCTGTTCCCACACTTCTGCCAACGGAAACCACACCTGAGACCGCAAGTGCTCTACTACCCGAGATCAGCGATGAGAAAGGCGTGGAGATGGTCCTGGTACCGGAAGGCGATTTCCTAATGGGTAGCGATCAAGGGGAACCAGATGAACAGCCACCTCACAGTCTCTTTCTTGACGCGTTTTATATTGATAAATTTGAGGTGACGAATGGACTGTATAAAGCTTGTGTCGATGACGTCCAGTGCGAGCCTCCCCGGCAAACGTATTTCTTTGCTGAGAGCCCCAACAGGACCTACTACGGGAATTCACAATACAATAATTATCCTGTCGTCTATGTGGATTGGAACATGGCAAAGGCCTATTGTGAGTGGCGCGGTGCCCGTTTGCCGACGGAAGCGGAATGGGAGAAAGCCGCGCGCGGTACGAGCGGGAATACGTATCCATGGGGGCAAGGGCTGGATTGCCAGAGAGCCAACTATCAAGGCTGTGTGAACCAAACCAGTGAAGTAGGCGTTTACAAAAATGGCATCAGTCCGTACGGTGCATATGATATGACGGGAAACGTTTGGGAATGGGTTGCCGATTGGTATGCTGACAATTACTACTCAATCTCACCGGGGAACAATCCCTCGGGCCCAATTTCTGGACAATCTCGTGTGCTGCGCGGCGGTTCATGGCCTCGGTTTGATGTGACAACATACCACCGTAATAACTTCGCCCCGACCTACAATACATTCGATATTGGCTTTCGCTGCGCCCGTGCTGCAGATCTCTAAGAACTTTGTTTTCGTTAGCGCTCACAGACTTCCGAAGTCGCACAAAATCTGATAGAATACTTTCCGCACG
The DNA here is from genome assembly GCA_025938055.1 of Anaerolineales bacterium. The sequence continues at coordinate 2,368 of JAICQC010000467.1, forward strand.
CCGAACGCTTTGTTTTGTTCAAAAACCCTCGGCCTCCCCGTCGGGGGTTTTTGTGTGTTTATCAGACCATAGACAATAGATTATGGACGATAAGAGATGGTCAATGGTCCATTGTCGATCGTCCATAAATCTGAATATCGAGTACCTAATGCAAATCGAACGAACCGACTTAAGAAATATCGCCATCATCGCGCACGTGGACCACGGCAAGACAACCCTTGTCGATGGACTCCTGCGCCAATCTCATACGTTTCGCGAGAACCAGCAGGTGGCGGAGCGCGTGATGGATTCAAACGACCTCGAGCGCGAGCGCGGGATTACCATCCTTGCCAAGAATACTGCCATCTCGCTGGTCGATCCCAGGACGAACAAGCCTGTCAAGATCAACATTGTAGACACGCCAGGACATGCAGATTTTGGCGGCGAGGTGGAACGCGTCATGAACATGGTGGACGGCGTTCTGCTCCTCGTCGATGCGGCGGAGGGTCCCATGCCGCAAACGCGCTTTGTGCTCAAGAAAGCGCTTCAGATGGGCCACAAAGCGGTTGTTGTGATCAACAAAGTTGACCGCAAGGATGCCGAGCCCGCGCGCGTCCTAAATGAGACCTTTGATCTTTTCATCGAACTGGGCGCTACAGAGGAACAGGCGGATTTCCCGATTGTCTATGCCCAAGCGACGACCGCTCGTGCCGGTCTCACACCGGACCTCAGTCCCGACCTGGCGCCTCTCTTTGATGTGATCCTCCAGCACATCCCGGCTCCCAAAGTGGACCCGGACGCGCCGCTGCAGCTACTTGTGACGATGCTTGGTTACGACGATTATCGCGGCGTGACCGCCATTGGGCGAGTCTTTGCCGGGAAAATCAGGGCGGCGCAAAGGCTGGCGCGTTTGACGGCGGATGGGCGCAATCTGCCTGAAACCGCGAAATATTTGTATACCTTCCAAGGTTTGAACAAAATTGAAATCGAGGAAGCGAGCGCTGGTGACATTGTGTCGCTCGCCGGGCTGGAGGGAATCGCGATCGGGGAGACGCTGGCTGACCCAACAAGCCCCGTTGCCTTGCCTACCATCCGAGTGGAAGAACCAACTGTTCGGATGACGTTCGGCGTCAACACCTCGCCCTTTGCTGGTAAAGAGGGAAAATGGGGCACCTCGCGCAACCTGCG
>JAICQC010000348.1 GCA_025938055.1 Anaerolineales bacterium
GAGATCAACCGCGCCTCACCCAAGACTCAGTCCGCGCTGCTGGAGGCGATGCAGGAAAGCCAGGTGACCATTGAAGGCGAGACGCTGCCCCTGCCCACGCCCTTCCTGGTGCTCGCCACGCAAAACCCGATTGAATATGAAGGCACGTTTCCTCTGCCAGAAGCACAGCTCGATCGCTTCATGTTGAAGCTGGCTGTCGGGTATCCCAGCATGGAAGAGGAAAAACTGATCCTGCGGCGCCGCCGAGAACGCAAACAGGATGAGGTTGTCCTGCGCGAGATCACCCAGGCGAACCAGGTGCTCGAGATGCGCGAAGCGGTAGAAAACGTGCATGTGAACGCCGACCTCGAAAATTATATTGCGTCGCTCGTTCATGCGACGCGCGTCGACCGCCGCGTGTCTGTGGGTGCAAGCCCGCGCGGCTCGCTGGCGTTCCTCAAGATTGCTCGCGCCAATGCCGCGATCGAAAAGCGCGATTTCATCACGCCCGATGACATCAAGCGCTACGCGGTGCCCGTGCTCGGTCATCGCGTCATCCTCCAGCCTGAATACTGGATGTCACGCCAGGTCACCGATGACGTGATCCGCGACACACTCGAAAAGACGCCTGTGCCTGTAGTGAAGTAACTCGCGCTGAGCGAAACGGCACTTCGACTGCACGAAAAACTTATGTCCCGTTCACTCCTGCTTGGCATTCTCTCATACGCTCTTCTCCTTGCCGGCATTGGCACCGTGCATGGCGAGTTCATCGCGCTGGCACTGCCACTCGTCGCGTATTTGCTGGTGGGATATTTGCAGACGCCTGAGAAACTCAAGCTGGAAGCCACGCGGCATCTAAGCGCCGAACGCATATCACCCAACTCGGATGTGGATGTGACGGTGACCGTTATCAATCGCGGCTCCAGCCTGGAAGAGGTTCTGCTCGAGGATATTTTGCCTGAGGGCTTGACCGTCCGCTCGGGATTCAGCCGGCACCTGTTGAGGCTTGCGAAGGGGGAGTCTTACACCTTTGCGTACACCGTTTCAGGTCCGCGCGGGGGATATGTGTTCACTGCCATCGAGGCAGGAATCAACGATCATTTAGCGGTCAGCAGCGCAAGGGTCCGCGTGGAGGCGAAGGGACGGTTGTTCGTTCTCCCACCGGTGACGCGCATCCGCCAGGTATCGATCCGCCCGCGCCGTACGCGCGTCTATGCCGGGACCATTCCCGCACGGGCAGGCGGCGCCGGAACAGATTTCTTCGGCGTACGCGAATATCAGCCGGGCGATCCGCCCAGTGCCATCAACTGGCGCGCGAGCGCGCGCTATGTGGACAAAGTCTTTGCCAATGAATTCCAGCAGGAGCGCGTGGCGGATGTAGGCATCGTGCTCGATGGCCGCCTGCGGACGAACGAATTCGCGCGCGGTCATTCGCTGTTCGAATACTCGGTTCAAGCCGCAGCGTCCATTGCGGACGCGTTATTGAATCAGGGAAACCGTGTGGGGCTTTTGCTGTATGCCTCCTACCTGCGCTGGACGTTCCCGGGGTATGGGAAGGTCCAGCGTGAACGGATCTTGCACGCGCTTGCCAATGCAAAGACCGGCGAGAGCCAGGTGTTTGCAGACCTTGAACATCTGCCATCCCGGTTGTTTCCGCCTGAGTCGCAGATCGTGCTGATCTCGCCGCTGTCTGAAGAGGACCTGATGCCGCTGATCCAGCTGCGCGCGCAGGGCTATGAAGTGATGGTAATCAGCCCGAACCCGGTCAAATTTGAATTATCGTATTTGACAAAGAACGAAACGGTTCAACTGGCTGGACGGGTGGTCCACATGGAGCGAACATTGCTGCTGCAAAAAATGGGGCGCGCCGGCATCCACATGCTGGACTGGGATGTAACCGAACCCTTCGATCTGTTCGTGAAGCGCCGGCTGGGGAGGTCGCCATTCTGGCTGCGCGCGGGCGGGAAATAAAATAAAGCATGCTCAAGCCGCCGTCCCCGGTGGCGAGGACGCCGCCTAGAGCAAACTAATTATGACCATTATCGCGTTGATATTAAGTATTCTTCTCGGAATCGCCTCGCTTGCCATCGGATATTCGCAGGCGGGAGAATCAGGTTATTCACTCTGGTTTTTCCTGCTGGGCGCGATCTGGCTCATCACGCATTTTCGGAAGTGGTACTGGTTTTCGTCCGTTGCTCTGCTGCTGATCGTGTTTGCCGCATCGTACGGCGTGTGGCGCGAATTCCCCACAATCTGGATGCTGCTTGGCGCGCTCGGCGGCTTGCTGGGCTGGGACCTCGCTGACTTCGCGCGACGTTTGAGTTACGCCTCTCCAATGGACGACACCCGCAGCATGGAGCGCATCCACCTGGAGCGTGCAGGCATCGTCGCGGCGCTCGGATTTGGGCTGGCGATCCTCAGCGTCGTGATTCGGATCGAGCGCCTGGCGTTCGAGGTCGCGGTGGGCTTGGTGCTGCTGGCAGCCCTGGGATTGACACGATTGGTGATCGGGTTGAGGAAGTATTAACGATTGGTTCAAACTGCCCGGCGGCGTTCGTGTAAATAGGCAGTAAAAAGAGAAAGCCCTGCTCCTGCAAGAATCCCAACGATCACCATGATCAGAATAAGAATAATCGCTCTCGCCCTCTCATCAGGCTCTATGGGCCCCAGGAAAGACGCGACCCCGCCAAATAATATTCCCTGTAAGAATCCAAACAACGCACCTGCGAGTGCGGCTTCAGTCAACCGCCGTGATGATGAAGAACTTCTGGAACGTGCTACACAAATATTTCCCACACGCAATGCCATTAGCCACGCCATCGGTGTGACACAAACGACGCCGGGATAGCCAGCCAACGATACCAAAAGTACCATTCCGAGCCACGGCACGAACTGCCGGATGGGAATTTCGAAAAGTACGCGCCGATCAAGAGGTTGGGTGATAGGAGATGGAGTGGTCATAGGTGTTCAAGGTCTCCAATGTAGGGTTAAAAAGTTCACGCATAGGGAACCTGTCAATCGTCTAATCACATAGTTCATGAATTGCTTTCGTAATTGCTCCATTGACTTCAAAATGCGTTTCCAGAAAAGCCAGTACTGCCAGCGCGGACTCGCGATTCTTATCGTAGCCTTGCATCCAGGTGCTGATAGTCGGTACAAGGTTTGGAAAGCGTCGTTCAAACCGTCGCTCGTTGACAAACGGATCGCGGTGGGTCTGCTTTGCTGTTTCAACATAATCAACCAATTCCAACACCCGGTCCACAGCATAGCCCTGAATAAAGCGTGTCGCAGAAAGTTTCTCGCCGCGCCTGTCGCGGTTTAATCCCACAAAGAGATTGGTCAATGCTTCGCCCAACAGCCAGTCCTTGCTGCGTTTGGAGTGCGGTGCAGGTATGGAAAGCGGAAGACCCACGGTATTGGGAACATCTGCCCGCTTCCAGACAACCCGACCTGGAGCAAATGGGATAGTTTTCAATTCATCCAGCTCGAACACTGCGAACTCGCAGAAAATCCCATCCTGGAATAGAAGCTTGTAACCGTCATCTGTATTGAGAAATCTGTATGTGATTGGATTAATGTCGCTGAGCCATTGAAGAGAATCCAGATACGCCCGTTTGTTTCCCGGCTCGACGATGACAAAGAAATCCAGGTCAGAGTACTCGTCGAGCCTGTCGAGTTCCAAGCCAACCGAGCCCAGCCCGATGAGAGCGAGGGCGTGTCCACTTTGTTTAAGGGAATGCCCAATTTCCTCGAGGCGATGCAGCAGGTCTTCAGGTTTCATGGTTTATCAACTCTTGATGCAGTTAGAAATATTTTTCCATCCGGATATCCTGCCACATCTTGTCCTGCCAGTAGGTAAAGTCCGGAATGCGGCCAATCTCTTTGTAGCCCGCCTTTTGATAGAGTTTAAAGGCATTTGTGTTGAATTCGAACACGCCTAATTCGATTCGTTTTATACCTCGTTTCCTGATCTCATCCTCGAGATATTGAATGGCTTGATAACCAATCCCTTTACCTCGGGCGATTTCTTCGCCAATGATGATGCCTATCCAGGCTGTTCCTGTCTCCTTCTTGTATAAATGCCTTGGATCTATCTGGTAATCCATTTCGCCGATCAACTGGTCTCCCAGGTAGATCAGGAACGTGTGATTATGCTCGAGCCGCTGTGTCAGGTCCTCAAACGTCAGGGCATCCCTCATTTCTAATGTGTTTTTATCCCTGTTGGGGCGAATCAAAGGAATGAGTGCAGGGTCATTTTCCCATTTGTTGAGATATTCAAGAATGTTGGCGTCAGGTACAGTTAGCTTTTTGAATTTAATATCCGTAGCGGTTCGCATTTCTTTTACCTTATATAAATCGGATTGCTAAAAATCCAGCCGCGTTTGCGGCCCAGATAACTGCGCCAGACCTCCACGCGATAGGCGCCCGGCTCAGTGGCGCTGAAGGCACAGGCTTGCGAATCTTTCCAGGCGCCGACCATTTTCCCGTCCTGGAGCAGGCGGATTTCTGCGGGCTCGGGCAGGTGAGCCTGGAGCGTCACGCCGCGTTTGGCAGAGATCTCGTCGCCCATGACGGCGGACTGCTCAAGCCCCTTTGCCTTGAAGATAAAGCCGCGCGTCGAGGCGGGCAGGTCGTAGCCCACAAAGCAGTGCCCGGCAGCAAGAGCCTCGTAGATCATCTTCTTGTCAGTGGGCACATCACCGGTCAGCGGTTCAGGGATTAACACATGCGTGTTGACCGCGCGGAAGTGAAACTGGTAAGGGAAGATCACCCGGTGGAGAGGTCCCAGGTGCATGTTCAGTGCATGCGCGTCCGAGCCGCCGATAACGACCACGCGCTGTCCCTCTGCCAGGAGATCATCCCAGCGCTGCAACGTTTCCCGGATGGGACCATACCCGATGAACTGCGGGAAGAACGCATAGAACGCGCCGTGCAGTTTCGTCGGGATAACGGTCTTAAGCTCGCTAAGACCGTTCCACAGCTCTATGCCCGTGTAGCCGTGCGCATCCCAGGCTTCCCACGAGATATCGGTCTCATTGAAGGCGGGCGCTGCAGGATCGCGCGGGTGAGCGATAAAAGATAAGCCGCCTGCTTCGGCGACTCCGTTGATGAGCGTTTGCGGGTCATCTGCCA
>JAICQC010000183.1 GCA_025938055.1 Anaerolineales bacterium
CTTTCCGGTATGAAGAGATCCGAAGAAGACATCTCGCGTCTTGAAAAAGAACTAAAAGAAGCCGAGTCTCACATCGAACGCCTGGAAACACTTCTGGCAGGCGACTTTGCAAAGAAGGCTCCTGCCCAGCTGGTGGCAAAAGAGCGCGAAAAACTTGCAGGCTACCAGGAAACGGCAGAAAAAATCAAGGCACAGCTAAGATAACGAACAGGCAGGTCACGTTTTCAACGTAGACCATTTTGAGATATAATCTCAACAACTAAATAAAAACCTTCGGGGCAGGGTGACATGGCGCTACAGCGCCATGAATTCCCGATCGGTGGTATAGCCCACGAGTGCTTCGACACGGCTTCGCCAGTCAGCACATGATCCGGTGAAACTCCGGAGCCGACAGTTATAGTCTGGATAAAAGAAGGATGTAGGCTCACGCGAGTCTGATTCAAGTTAAGTCCCGAAAACAAAGTTTGTTTTCGGGACTTTTTTGCAGAGTGCGTTATCGAATCAGGCTCGGCAAATGCCCGCTTCGCGTCCGCGCCCCGTAGACTTTGTCCGCGAGGCGCTTTTCTATCTACACGATTCCCCTGACGCCACCGACACCGTGCGCAAAAGACACTGCCTGGAACGTTTTCTTATGAACCCAAACCTTATTCATACTCTCTCACGAAACAGCTCGCGCAACTGGCTCGGGTTGATGTCCATTCTTCTGGGCATCCTTGCATGGCATTTCATAACTCGCGATGGCAGAATACCAAATTTCATTCTGCCATCGCCTCTCAGTGTGTGGACTCGTTTCCTGAAAGCTATCAATGATGGGAGTTTGATATATCACACGGGCATTACGCTACTGGAGATCGTGTTGGGGCTGCTGGCTGGAACCGTCTTCGCGACCATCGTGGGGTATATCCTTGCGAAGTCGCGCGCACTGGAAAGAGTTCTCTCACCGTATCTGGTGGCGAGCCAGGCGATTCCCATTGTGGCGATCGCGCCATTGCTTGTCATCTGGCTCGGAGATGGGATCCTATCGAAGGTGGTGATCTGTGCCCTGATCGTGTTCTTCCCCGTGCTGGTGAATACGATCGTAGGCGTGCGTGCAGTGCCGACAGCCTTATATGATCTCATGAATTCCATCCACGCTTCCCGCTCGCAAATTCTATGGAAGGTCGAAGTGCCGGCGTCGCTGCCTGTTTTCCTTGGAGGGCTGCGCATCGGTGCAACGTTATCGGTGATCGGCGCGATCGTCGGGGAGCTGGTGGATGCAGAGGAGGGACTCGGCTTCCTCCTGCAGTTGGGAGACTTCCAATACGATACACCGATGGTATTTGTTGCGGTCTTCATGCTGATCGCACTGGCGCTGGTCTTATACGGAATTGTGACATTACTTGAAAAAAGATTTCTGAAGTGGCAAAACACCGCGCGCTAAGCGCAGTAAGGAGAAGATCTATGTTTCGCAAGTTCATGTTGATCACGCTCGGGATGGCAATCGCTCTTTCAGCGTGCGGCAGTCCCGGGTCAGCGAACGGATCGGGTGAGTTGACCCAGATCCGCCTGCCAATGGGATACATCCCAAACATCCAATTCGCGCCGTTCTATGTCGCTATCGAAAAAGGCTATTTCCATGAGGCGGGCATCGAGCTCGAACCGGACTACAAGTTCGAGACAGACGGGGTCGCGCTGGTGGGCGCCGGTGAGGTGCCATTCGCGGTCGTCTCGGGGGAACAGGTGCTGCTGGCGCGGGCACAGGGACTGCCGGTCACGTACGTCGCCGCGTGGTACCAGCAGTACCCCGTTTCGGTGGTCGCGAAGAGTGAGGTCGGTGTGCTTATCCCTCAGGACCTGCAAGGCAAGAAGATCGGCTTGCCCGGTCTCTTCGGGGCAAATTACGTTGGGTTGCGGGCATTGTTGTTCGAAGCCGAAATGAGCGAAAGCGATGTGTCCCTCGATTCGATCGGTTTCAACCAGGTGGATTTGCTGGCAACAGGGGAACAAGACGTGGTGGTGGGGTACGCGGCGAATGAACCCATCCAGCTGCGAGCGCGCGGGATCGCCGTGACCGAGATCCGCGTGGCAGAGTACGTGCAGCTTGCATCGAACGGTATTCTGGCGAACGAACAGGTGATCGCAGAAAACCCGGAGCTTGTGCGCGCGTTTGTGGGTGCATTTCTGAAAGGACTTGCCGATACGATCGCCAATCCTGAGGAAGCGTTTGACCTGAGTGAAGCGCATATCCCGAACTTCGCTGATCTCGATGCCGAGGTACAGAGACAGGTGTTGGAAACGTCCATCGAGCAGTGGCAGGCGGAGCGCCTCGGGTACTCTGACCCGCAAGCCTGGGAGAACATGCAAGATATTTTGCTGGAGATGGACTTGATCACCGAGGACACGGAATTGGACAAGGCGTTTACAAATGAGTTTGTTCCGTAATGTCATTGCGAGGAGTAGCGCTGCAAGCGCAACGACGAAGCAATCTCCCGTTTCATGAGAAGCGGGAGATTGCTTCGGGCACGCTTCGACTACGCCTACGGCTCCGCTCAGCGCGAAATGCGCTCGCAATGACATAAAAGACTATGCCTCACACCCCCATCCTCACCATACGCAATTTGAGCGCCGTGTTTCCCGATAACAACGGCGGGTTGCGCGCGCTGGATGATGTTTCCTTCTATGTGCATCCCCGCGAGTTCGTCTGTGTCCTGGGTCCCTCCGGCTCGGGCAAGACCACTCTCCTGCGCATTCTTGCCGGATTGATCTCTCCGACCTCAGGCTCATTTATGTTCGGGCATGGGGAGCAGCCGAGCACGGGCATGGTCTTTCAACAGCCAAACCTGATGCCATGGCGAACAGTAATCGAAAACATCAAACTTCCGCTTGAGGTGAAGGGAATGGAGGACGCTGCAGCGCGTCTGAAAGCGCAGGAGATGATCGAGCTGGTTGGTTTACAGGGATTCGAGGACTCACTGCCCCGCGAGCTCTCCGGTGGGATGGCGCAGCGCGTGGCGCTCGCGCGGGCGCTCATCCATGACCCGGATCTGCTCCTGCTCGATGAGCCCTTCGGCTCGCTGGATGCTCTCACCCGCGAACGCATGTGGAACGAATTGTCGCGCATCTGGCAGATGCGTCAGAAAACGGTCATTATGGTGACGCACTCAATCAACGAGTCACTATTTTTAGCAGACCGCGTGCTGGTGCTGACGCAGCGCCCCGGCAAAGTGAAGTTCGATTTGAACGTGGACCTGCCGCGCCCGCGGCAGGATGACATACGCTACACACCTCACTTTGGAGAGCTCGCACGCAAACTGCGAGAGTCGATTGGCAGTTAGGGCGCGATCCACACGACGAACGTCAGTTCCGATTTTTTGTATTGACCCGTGATCTCCCAGCAGCCCAGAGTGGGGAAATCCACGCCGGTAAGCATGGCTTCTCCGATGTCATCGGCGAACGCATTCGTTGCTCCGTAGAACTTGAGCGGAGGCGATTCGGCGTCAAGCCTTTGTCCGATCACCAACAGGGCAGGCTTAAGTTCATCCTTTAATACGTACGAGTCGCTCCACCACATGATCTTTTGCGTAAAGCCTCCCGGGTTATCTGGCAATCCCCACCAGACCCCGTCCGTAGGGAGAGCAGTCCACAATTCCTCCGCCCCATACCAGAATATTCCCTTCCAGGGTGCGATGGGTGCGTATGGTTCCGGCGCGCGGAAGGAACCGTTTTCCGAGGTCGTGACCGGGCAATCTACCGGAGGGATTAAGGCTGCCGCTTCAGCTTCTGCCGTTGCGGTCAGTTCGGAGGCACTGGGCACATCAGTTGCCATCCGGTAATCCTCCAGCGACTTAATCTGTGTGCGTGAATCACAGCCGACCAGCAAGGTGACGAAGAGAAGAATTAAGAGATGGGAATTCAATCTTTGCATGGGGTCTCCAAGTAAATCTTCAATCCTTATACACTATAGGCTTCATCCGCAATATAGCCAGGCTTTGGCGCTTGGCAGGATGTTTCCGTTGTACCCGCCGCTGATCAAAACCTGACCGTTCGACAGTGGGGTCAGCACAGAAAAGTAATAATCATCATCCAGTGTACCGCCCGAGATGAATTCCTGATTCTGAGCATCGAAGATTTCGATCTGACGGTTGCCGCCGCCGATTAGAACATTTCCGTCGGCAAGGAGAACCGCCGCGTCTGCGAGCTTAAACCGCTCATGATTCATGTCCTGAATCTTTGTAAATGTATTTGCCCGGACGTCGTAAAGTTCCGCGCTGTCATATTTCCCTGTCCAGTCCTGCGCATTCGACCCGCCCAGAATGAGAACATTCCCATCCTTTAGCAGCACGGCTGCATGTTTATATCGAACGCTATTGGCGTCGTTTGTGAAGGTGAATGTACCGGTATCGGGATCATAGATCTCTGCGCTGGCGAGTACTTCGTCGTTGCTGGAAGTGCCTCCGACAAGCAATACCTTTCCATCAGGCAGAAGGGTGGCAGTGTGCCCCATCCGCCCGTTGTTCAAGATTCCTGCAGGGGCAAATGATTTTGCGGCAGGATCATAGAGTTCAGCGGTGAGTTGCAGAGTATTTCGAGCAGAATCACCGCCCGCAATGAGGACCTTTCCATCCTTCAGCAGGGTCGCGGTGAAGCCCTGCCTGGGAGCCATCAGACTCCCTGTATATACAAAGGTTCCTGTCTGCGGATCGTACAATTCTGCAGTGGATGTACGACTGTCTTGATCCCAGCCACCAGTAATGAGCACCTGGCCGCTCTCCAGCAATGTAGAGGTGTGTCCATTGCGTGGTTCGTTCAAATCGCGGATTAGCGAAAAGGTGTTGTAAACAGGGTCGAATAGTTCAGCGCTTGCGATCGCAACCTCGGAGGTACCATCCTCGCGAAATCCACCGGCGATTAACACGTTGCCATCGGGTAGAAGCGTGGCAGTGTGTGCGGCTCGTTCGACATTCATCTGGAAAGCAGAGGACAGGCATTTCAAATATGGATTAGCAGAATCAATGAGTGACGAAGTTGACTCTTGTGGGACTGCAGTTTCCTGCTCGGACCCGACCTGGGTGGTGGAAAATGATGGAATACAGGCAGCTAAGAGCGCTGCAAGAACGACGAGCGAATATAGAATGTACAGCCTTTGCATGGAGCCTCCTGAGGTTTCAATCCTATACACCGCGAAGCCGGGTATGGTTCCAGTTTGAAAACAAAAATGCGCCGTGAAGCGCATCTAGGAATTCTCAGAGACGAGCCGCGAATGCTTTAAATGCTCGTTGGATGATGATACACATTGACCTCATTCAATAACTTCCTCGTCGCTGCAGCGACCTCTTCGACCGCCTTCTCGAAGGCTGCTTCATTAGCGCGGGAGGGCTTCCGATATCCGCTCACTTTTCTCACAAACTGCAATGCCGCGGCGCGGATTTCCTCCTCCGTGGCAGGGACTTCTACATTCCTTAATTGCTTGATACTTCTGCACATATTATGCTCCTAACCGAAACGATTGTTTCTCTTCACCCTCTTTATAGGGTCTCAACGCGAACGCGGACCAGGTCTCGTTGACCGAGACGAGCGTAATCCATTTCAGATCCAGGGATTGCAGACTCTCCCAGCCCTTGTCGCGAGTCAGGTCGGTCTGGATTTTGGATGTCCCTTTGGGAAATGAAATCCACAGCATGGATTCAGGATTGAGAGCTTTAGCGGCTTTCGGAGCGAGCGCATCCAGCTCCTCTTTGTTCCGGACAAAGATCTGGATCCAGTCGAATTTGCCGTTGAGGGTGGGCGAGAGCGCGGTGTCATGTTTCAACATATCCACATAGCTTTCCGGCGCGTTGATCACAGCGGCTTTCAAATTGGGCTTCAACTTCATTTTCTTCGCAATGGCTGATTCAGGCATGCGACAGACTCCTTTCCTCTTTTCGGGCGAGCAAATGCCAGGCTTCCATTTTGCCCTTACCTTTAACCGTGATCTCGCCGATATACTCGCATTCGAACTGATCCTTGACCACCTCGTAGGTGGCGCGGGTGATCTGGATTTTACCGCTCTCGCCATGGCTTTCCATGCGGCTGGCAGTGTTGACCATATCGCCCCACAGGGCATAGAAGAACTTCTTGCGACCGATCACACCCCCGATGAGTGAACCGGAATTCAACCCGATGCGGATTTCGATCGGCTGTTTGCCTCCCAGAAACTCCTCCCGTTTGACAAAGTCCAGCATATCGAGAGCCAGCTGCGCGAGGACCGTGGCGTGGTCGGGTCGCGGCGTCGGGACGCCTGCCGCCACCATGTAGCCGTCGCCAGCCACCTGGATCTTTTCCACACCGTATTTGTCCACGAGCTCGTCGAAGTGCGAGAACAATTCGTTGAGCATATCCACCACTTCATACGGACCGAAGCGCGCCGAAATAGGAGTGAAGTTCACAATATCGGCAAACAGGACCGTGGCAGAACTGAATTCCTCCGCAATGGTCTCATTGCTCTGCTTGAGCCGTTCGGCGATGCGCTCAGGCAGGACGTTATAGAGGAGTCTATCGGACTGGTCGCGCTGGGATTGGACGGTATATTTTTGCAGAAACTCACGGCGGGTATAGCGTTCCAGAAAATAGCTTCCGAACATCCCAACCACATTGGCACCGAGAAAGAAAAAGTTGTGCATGGTGAAAATCACAATGCCGGTTTCGGTGGTCAGCAGTTGCTTCACGGCAATGCTGGTGAATTCATAACCGATCATGATCGCCAGGTTCGCCAGGACCGCATACCAGAAACGCAAACGCGACAGGCTGTACGCCCACATCGAGATCACGATGAGACCCGTGAAATAAAACCGGTTCCCAAACTCAGCTTCTGTAGTGATCGCGATCATGGCAGCGATCCCGAGACCGGAGATTGCTACCACGAAGCACATGATCATCTGGGTATGTTTTCGAAGGGAAGGAATGTAGGTGGCTGCAAGAGCCAGAATGCTCACAGGAGTAACGATTGCGTATCGAATGATCCAGACGACATCCCTGGAGATTGGAACGGCGTACACATCCAGAAATCCGAACAGGGAATACAGGATGAGTCCCAGGACTAATGCCAGGCGCGTGGTCGATATCGTATTGGTGTTGTAGTCTTCACGAAACTGTGCTTCGATTTCGTCTGGAAATCGAAGTTTGTCTGCATACGGGTAAAGCCAGTCAAGCATGAGGTAGTTTCTCGTAATAATGACTTCCGTCGTTCTTAATTTCTTACAGGGATAACTGCACCTGTCCTGACGGACGGTGTCAGGAAAGCCGTGTCTATACTTTAGGTAAATCCAGCAGAAGAACCTCAGCCAGCAGCCTGGAGTTTACGTTTCGTTCCATTTTTTCCAGAACCTCTTCCAGGCTGGAGACAACGCGGCGTGCCACGGATAAATTCAGCCTGCCTGCCAGATCTTCAATTTCAACGTTGCGGTCCACATTGACCAGCGGAGTCTCAGCCTGCGCGCTTCTCAGCATAATATCGCGCCAATAGGAAAGCCAGATCAATATCGCCTGGCGCATAGACTCTTTATCTTTTGAAAGTTTGTCGGCATAGGCAAACTTTTTCACGCGCGAGGCAGCGATCAGGCTTTGCAGATCGTTCAAACGTTCCTCGCGCCTTTCCATCAATACATCGTGTTCGAGCAACTGCCGCGCGTAGCCGGGTCTTCCGCCAGAGATATGCGCGATGAGCCTGGCTTGCTGGCTTTCGACGCCTGCATTTTCGAGCGCACGTTGGACATCTTCGAGACGTACCGGTCGAAGACGCAACACTTCACACCTGGAGACAATGGTCGGCAGTAATTGCTCAGGGTTATCGGCAGTCAAGATCAGGACTGCATACGACGGCGCTTCTTCGAGGGTTTTCAGCAGGGCATTGGCGGCGTTGTCATTAGCTTCCTGAAAACGCAGGAACAGCGTGACACGGTACTTTGCCTGATACGGTTTGAGCGTCAATGTCCGGCGCGCCTCACGGATCTGGTCCACTTTGAGGGTGCCGCCTTCCGCCTCCGCCTGGACGACCGTCAGGTCCGCATATTGCATGGCTTCGATCTGTTTGCAGTCGCGGCACTGCCCGCACGGGATTCCCGCGTCGACGGGCGTCTGGCAGTTCAACGCCTGGGCGAAGCGCAGCGCCAGGGTGCGGCGTCCCACGCCGGGAGGTCCCGCGAAAAGATACGCATGGCGCGGTGACTCATTGACGACATGCTTTTTCAGCATGCCCACAGCCCATTCGTGTCCCGTTAAGTTCCAGTTGCCAGTCATCATGAGTAAGAAGTATTCAGTGTTCAGTCTTGGCCCGAGCGAAGTCGCAGGTACGACTCATATCGCTCAGGGTAGATTTTACCGTCTTCCAGCGCGCGCCGCACCGCGCAGCCCGGTTCATGCGTGTGGGTGCAATCGCTAAACTGGCAATGTTGCACAAGCTCGCGCAGTTCGGGAAAGTACGCGTCAAGCTCTTCAGGTTCGGTGTCCCACAACGCAAGCGACTTCCAGCCCGGTGTATCGGCAATATAGCCGCTCCCCTCGAGCGGAAATAGCTGACGGGTCACGGTGGTATGTTTCCCCTTATCCATGACCCTGCTGATTTCACTCACTGCCAACCCCAACCCGGGCTGCATGGCATTCAACAGGCTGGATTTGCCCGCGCCACTCGGTCCGGCAAAGGCGCTGATCTTGCCAGCGAGGATCGATTTGAGTTCTTCAATGCCCACTCCGGTCTTTGTGGAAGTGTACAGCACCCGATACCCAATCGAATCATACAAACCGAAAATCTCCTTGGGATCCTCCACCAGGTCAACTTTATTCGCGATGATGATTGGCGGGATTTTTTGTTTTTCAGCGATGACCA
>JAICQC010000440.1 GCA_025938055.1 Anaerolineales bacterium
CGAAGCAACCGCTGCCAGGCAAGGTGCGGACGGCACTCCACCGCAGTCACGGGCACGATGTGTAACTATGGGCGCAACAACTTATTCAGAGTCTATGTGAGGTGACAATACAAATGAACAAACGAAAAGTACAAATCATCCTGGTTCCTTACGATTCCGGACATCGAAATCTGCGCATGGGAGGCGGACCAGAGCATTTTATAAACAATGGTTTAGTCCAGGCCCTGGAAGCTGCGGGTCATGAAGTCTCTGTGGAAACGGTCGAGTCGGAAGCCGAGTTTCAGGCGGAAGTGCAGACACAATTTGCGCTATACGGCTCCCTTTCGAAACGAGTCGCCCAAGCCAGAGACGACGGCAAATTCCCGCTGGTATTGTCCGGTAATTGCGGCGCAACAGTGGGTGTGGTTGCTGGCATGGGACCAAAGCCGCCTGGCATTATCTGGTTCGACGCGCATGGTGAATTCAATACGCCCGAAACAACGACAAGCGGATTTTTGGACGGGATGGGTCTGGCAATTGCCACAGGGCTTTGTTGGAAGAGACTCGCAGCATCGATTCCAGGTTTTAACCCAATTTCTGGTTCAAAAATCCTGCTGATAGGCGGACGCGATTTCGATGATGGGGAAAAAGAAAGGCTTGAGCAGGCAGGCGCCGAGGTGCTAGATTGGGCTTCCATTGAGCAAACGGGGATACAGACAGCCTTGCGCGCATCCATGCCCGGGTACCTCTCGGGTGTGGACGAGGCGCATTTACATATCGATCTGGATGCACTCAACCCAACTGAAGCACCGTCCAATGGTTTTGTAGATGAAGACACGGGACTCAGTGTGGATGAAATAAGCGAGGCAATCCGATATATCAGCGAAAATCTGAATATCACTTCGGCGACGATTGCCTCATTTGACCCGAGCTATGACCCTCAGGGGAAGACGTTGCGTGCCAGTTTGAAACTGATAAAGCAAATCATTGACAGCGAATAAATACCCCGCTGACCAGCTCATCGCCAGTTCACGCGCGGCATCGTCCGTAAGCTGGCGAAGCCCAGACCCGTCGCTGTTGACGGAAAAGATATCCGTCTGCCCGTTGCGCTCATCCATAAAAGTGATCGCAGGCGAACAGGAGGACACAGCCTCAACGGTAGTTGCCTTGCTAGGCTGGAACCAATCAGGAAAGGTGCCGCTGTCGGCGCCGGTGCAACTCCCTTTGGAGAGCTGCGTGGGGCGCGACGGATCAGACAAGCTCAAAACCGTCAGGCAGCCGTAGCGCGAGTAGACAAGATGTGCTCCATCCCGAGACCAGGCTGGGAAAGAATCACCTTCGCGTGGATGGTTCGTCAGGTTTATCTGATTCGTGCCATCCACATTCATAATGAAGATCTCTTCGTCACCGAAGTCTCCCGGGTCATAACCGAAAGGTTCATATTCCGGCAGGGTCGGCCAGCCGTTGCGGTCCGAGACAAAAGCGATCTGCGATCCGTCCGGAGACCATGCAGGATATTTGTTATCTCCTTCGGTATCTGTAAGTTGTGTCAAGCCACTGCCATCGACGTTTACAACACAGATCTCGAAATCCCCGGTCCCATTTGGACGAATCCGACCCATTGTACAGTTCCAGGCAATCCGCTGACTGTCCGGTGACCAGGTGGGATAGTCGTTGACACCCGGCGGCGTGCCGACAGGTATGATATTCTTTCCATCGACGTCCATCATCCAGATGCCGGATTTTCCCTCGCGCTCTGAAAAGAAAGCGATCCGTGTCCCATCCGGCGACCAGACTGGTGACCAATCACCGCCGGGGTTGCGAGAGAGATTCGTCTGATTGGAACCATCCGCATTCATCACGTAGATCTCTTCATTCCCGTCCCGGTGGCTGCGGAACACGATCTGTGTCCCGTCTGGCGACCAGGCGGCGTCAAAGTCCCATTCCGGATCGTTGGTCAGGCGGGTCACACGCCCGCCAGCCAGATCCAGTACAAAGATGTCGTTCTCATTAGAGTAGACGATCTGCCCGGTCAGCGCGCTTTGCGAAACGCTGGTAGGTGTCACGATCGCTTCCACAGGCTCGGGGGTGCTGGTCGCGACGGGCGGTGGCGCGGCACAGGCAGTCAGGCTGATGATGAACACAATAGACATCCGTGAAATAGAATTCACTCTGGCTTCCTCCTCGTTCAAGTTTTGTCAGATACACCGCTCAATCATGCCCCGTTCCATCTTATAATTCGACCTGTTCTCACCAGGAATATTGTGTAATAACCAGGTATCTCGAAAGGATTATTGCCTCCATGTCAAACCCTCCCGTCCTTGAATTACGCGTTGCGCTGACAACCGGCGATTACGAACGACTCGTCAAATTCTATTCCGAGGGACTCGGGCTCGAACCTGCCGCCATCTGGAACAATGATGGAGGCAAGGCGCTCATCCTCGACATGGGCAAAGCCACTCTGGAGCTTTTCGATGAGCGGCAGGCGGAGGTCATCGATCAGTTGGAGGCAGGGCGGCGCGTTAGCGGGCAGGTCCGTTTTGCCCTGCAAGTGCCAGATTTGAACGCCGCCATGACTCGCTTACTTGCACACGGTGCAACCCTGGTCCATGAACCGGTGCAGACTCCCTGGGGCGATACCAATGTGCGGCTGCAGGACCCGGACGGCATGCAGATCACGTTATTTCAGGCAGACGAGAGTTCGGAAAAAGGTAAGTAACACGATTGGTCACATCCATGCAAATCTTTTTCACTTCCGATACGCACTTCGACGATGAATATGCCATTCCATATTTCAACCGTCCATTTAAGAGCGTGGACGAGATGAATGCGGTCATGGTCGAAACGTGGAATAGACTCGTGACTGACGACGATACGGTCTACCACCTCGGAGACTTTACACTGGAAAATATTCATCATTTTAGAAAATGGGCAAGCCAGTTGAATGGTCATATAAAGATCCTACCCGGAAGCCATGACCATCCCTGGCTGAAGGATTTTATGGAGGATAAAAAAGTCCAGGTGATTGCGCCCCTGGTATCTCTTGAATTTCCGGAACTCGTCGCGGGACTATCTCCGCAGGTAATTGTTCTGTGCCATTATTCCATGCAGGTCTGGGACCGGTCGAATCATGGCGCCTGGCATCTGTTTGGTCACAGTCATGGAAACCTAAAAGGGATTGGGCTATCTTTTGATATTGGCGTCGACTGCACAGATTTTAAGCCCCTGTCGCTGGAAGACGTCGCGTCCAAAATTGCGCATCTCACAAAAGGGATAAAGAATGCTTGAGATCATTGATCTGAGTCAGGAAATCTACACGGGGATGCCGGTCTTTCCAGGCTTGCCGGATGTGAACATCACAATGCATGTATCCCATGAAGAGTGGGATGGGATCACGGACAGCGATGTGGTTTCCCCTGCTGTGAACCGTCTGGAACTGGGCGAACACACAGGTACGCACGTGGATGCTATCAATCACATGGCACGCCAGTACCGCGGACAATCCATCGAGACAATGCCACTCACCATGTTCTACACCGAAGGGATTTGCCTGGATCTATCCTTCAAAAGTCTGCGCGAATTAATCGAGCCTGCCGATCTCCAGCGCGCTCTTGTGGAGGCAGGTCTCGAAATCAAGCACGGGGATACGGTCCTGCTGTATACCGACCACTATCGACGCGCCTTCGGTACACAGAATTGGACTCGCGGGCCTGGCATCAGCACGGACGCAGCGCGCTGGCTGGGCGAGCAGAAGATCGCGGCGTTCGGAGTCGAGACCATGGCGCCAGGCGTCCTTAAAGTTTCCAACAAGGAAGTGCACCATATTTGCGGCGAGTTGGGCTATACCCACTACGAAAACATGATCAATCTACATCTTCTGGTTGGACGCGGCCGTTTCCGTTTC
>JAICQC010000566.1 GCA_025938055.1 Anaerolineales bacterium
GAAACAGCCAGTATTTTGTTTTGGAATATGGGATAGACATAAATGGTTCGAGCACAATTATAATGGCGCAATGGACAACCTTCACACCCTCACCATTTCAGATGCTCTGGAAGCAATACGCACAAAAAAAATATCGGTCCGAGAGCTGGTCGAGGCCTGCTCCGGTCAGATCGAAAGACTTAATTCGAAGCTAAATGCCTTCATCACCGTGATTCCCTCGGATGATGCGATCAAGGCCCAATCTCTTGAAAGCAATGCATCTCCCTCAAGGACCTTACACGGCATTCCCCTCGCGATCAAAGACCTGTTCGATATGGCAGGGATCCGCACCACCATTGGCTCAAAATTCTTTGCACAGCACATCGCGGAGCAGGATGCGTTCGTAATCGAGAAGCTAAAGCAAGCTGGTGCCATCCTCATGGGGAAAACGAATACGCATGAAATTGCTCTCGGCATCACGGGGAACAATCCCCATTATGGAACTGCACGCAATCCCTGGGACACGACCCGCATTCCGGGCGGCTCCTCGAGCGGATCGGCAATCGCCGTAGCGACGGGCATGGCGCTCGGGGCACTCGGTTCCGATACGGGTGGTTCCATTCGCATCCCTGCCTCGTTGTGCGGCGTCGTTGGCTTCAAACCGACCTTTGGACGCGTCAGCCTGCGCGGTGTGTTCCCGCTTTCGTGGAACCTCGATCATGTGGGACCATTTGCAAAAACTGTAAGAGATATTGCCTTGATGCTGCAGGTAATTGCCGTTCATGATCCGCTTGACCCGGCTTCCGTCAAGATGTTGACGGGCGATTATCTCCTTCATCTTAAGGATGACGTCAGGGCCAGAAAGATCGCGCTGGGTGTTGGGGATTTCATAGAGACATCCGACGCCGAGGTTCTGGAAGCCGTACGCGAAGCGGCAAATGTGTTTCAGTCCTTAGGCTGCAAAGTAGAGGAAGTGGACGTAAGCTGGCTGCAGGAGGCGGCGCTTGCCAACAAAATCATGACCCAGTCGGATGGCGCAGCCGTCCATCGAGACCGCTTGAAGGAACACCCCGAGATGTTCGGCGACGACATCCGCCGCAGGCTGGACGACGGGGCGAACACACCTCTGACAGACTATATCCTCGCCAGACGAACACAGGCGGAAGTCAGGAAAAGGCTGGAGGGATTCTTTGAGACATATGACTTCCTGATCCTCCCCACTACTCCTATCCCCGCGCCGACCATCGAAGGGCACGACGCGGTCGAGCAGGCAGGGCGGCTGACACGCTTCACGGCGCCTTTCAACCTCTCAGGCTTACCCGCTCTGTCGCTTCCCTGCGGATTCACCAGGGAAGAGTTGCCCATAGGCTTGCAAATTGTTTCTCGCGCTTGGGGGGAGTCTAAAGCTTTAAACCTTGGTCATGCGTTTGAACAAGCAACAGAGTGGTACAAACACCTGCCTGTTCTGTAATCTGTCACGTTACAAACATGACCTACAGCCTTTGATATAACGCCATCTCCCATACGAAAAGACGTCGCAGAGTGACTCGCGTGAAACCCTCTCGTTTCAGAAGCGCATCCATTTCCGCGACCGGGTGAAGGAACACGCGGAACGGATCCCTGCGAAGCGTTTGAAAAAAGTTTATGACCGTCAATCCAATCCGCAGATACCATACCTCACGTGGATACGTGAATGCCAGCGCACGCTGGCTGTGTTCCGCGGCGGCTTTCAGCAGGCGGCGGAAATCGGGGTAGCAGCATACGACGCGGTCGAGCGTGACGATATCTGCCGTTGGTAATTCAGAAGCGACATCCGTAAAATCGGCATGGATGAATCTCACCTGCTCACTGTGCCCACGGCGGGCGGCTTCCTGCTTTGCTTCTTTCAAGTATGCAGAAGAGGCGTCGACGTGAGTCGCCTCATCTGCCACATCCCCCAGCAGCTCGTGGTGGATCGCGCCAACCCCGCCGCCAATATCGAGTAATTTGGCGTTCTTTAATCCCAGCGAGCGGATCGCTGCCAGGAGTAGCTTTGTCTGCTTCGACGGTCCGTTTCTGCGGTAGTTTCGCAAATCCGCCCTGGCTTCATCCTCACTAAACGCACTATCTGTGATTTCACAGCAATTGCATGGCATGTCAATCACCTTAACTCTGGCAAGATTTTTTCAAAATATTCCAAAGATGACGGGTTACTCAACGCATCCTTATTCGTCACCGCGCGGCCGTTGACGATATTCGTTACAGCGCTCTCGACCTTTTTCATATTGAGTGTATACGGAATATCTGGTGTTTCCAGGATGAGAGCGGGCACATGGCGCGGCGAAGCATTCTCACGCAGCGTTTTACGGATCTTGTCTTTCAACTCATCTGTCAGGGCATAGCCTGCTGCCAGTTTGACGAACAGGATCACGCGCTGATCGTCCTGATAGTTCTGTCCCACTGCAAGGCTGTCCGCGATCTCCGGGAGCTTCTCCATTTGGGCGTAAACCTCGGCGGTGCCGATCCGCACACCCGA
>JAICQC010000434.1 GCA_025938055.1 Anaerolineales bacterium
CAGGGAGTGCAGTCCAGTACGACCGCCGGCCGAGAGCGCCTGTGTTTCACCGCGGAACTCCCAGCCCTGGGGTACCGCACCTATCGCCTGCTACCTTCGTCAGAAGCAGCACCACGCGCACAGGCGCCGGCGGCGCTCCAGGCATCTGACAACATCCTGGAAAACGGTTGGTTTCGCCTGGAGTTTGACCCTGCGACGGGTTGTATCAACAGCCTGCGCGACAAGCGGGAAGAAGTGGAAGTGTTTTCCGAGCCAGCCGCTCTGCCAGTCGTCCTGGATGATCCGGCTGATACCTGGGGGCACAATGTGTTCAAGTGGGACAAAATCGTTGGCACATTTCACGCCGACTCTGTGCGGCTTGTAGAACAGGGTCCTGTTCGATGGACAATCCGTGTAACCAGCCGCTATGGCACATCGAAGATGGTCCAGGACTTCGCTATGTATCCTGATCAGGAACAGATCGATGTGAGAGTGATGGTGGACTGGCATGAACAGCTCAAGATGCTCAAGCTGCGCTTCCCGGTTAACGTCAAGTTCATGAAGGTCACTCACGAGATCGCCTACGGACATACGGAACGTTTTGCCAACGGGGAGGAGGAGCCGATCCAATCCTGGGTGGATGTCTCTGGCACCTCGCGCGACCGCGAGATACCGTATGGTTTCAGCCTGCTCAACGATGGTAAATACAGCGTGGATGTGAATGTGCGCGATATCGGGCTGACCGTACTGCGCAGCCCAGCCTACGCTCACCATATTCCGGCTGTGCTCGAGCCGGGGGGAAATTATGCATTCATTGACCAGGGTATTCAACATTTCCGCTATACCCTTCTGCCACACACTGGCAGTTGGGAGAGGGCTGGCACGGTCCGCCGCGCAGCCGAACTGAACCAGCCGCCCGTTGCCATGTTCGCGACCTTCCATCCCGATGGGACTTTGTCTCAATCTGATTCTTTTATCGTGGTTGAACCGGAGAATGTGATGGTGACTGTACTCAAACAGGTTGAGGACGGCGATGGCTTCGTCCTGCGCGCGTTCGAAACCAGTGGAGCCGCCGCGCGCGCCTCGATTCGCCTTCCGGCGTTGGGGCGGGTCATCGAGGTAGATTTCGGGCCCAATGAGATCAAGACCTTTCTTCTTCCACGCAACGCGGCAGAAGCGGCGATCGAAACCAACATGTTAGAGTGGCTGGATGAATAAACGCATTTCCCTCAACGGGAGCGCTTGGCTCTTCAAAGAATTCTACGGCGAAGACTGGCGCTGGCGCAACTCACACATGCCGGAGAGCCGCGACCTGCGCGGCTGGCGGACTGGCTCCGTTCCAGGCTGTCCACATCACGATCTGTGGCGGCTGGGAGAAATCGCCGACCCCTACGTAGAGCGCAACAGTCTGCTCTGCGAGTGGATTCCCCAGCGCACCTGGCTTTATAAAAAGATATTTGCCGTTGGCGAAGAAATTAAAGGCAAGCGCGTCCACCTTCACTTCGCAGGCGTGGATTACCAGGCTGAATTCTTTCTGAACGGCGAGAGCCTGGGGACTCATACCGGCATGTTCACGCCCGTCGTCTTCGATGTGACCGATAAACTTTTCTATGACCAGGAGAATCTCCTGGCGGTGGTCATCGAAGCTGCTCCACCCGAGGAGCCGCAGGTGGGTCGCACCAGCCGCGTCCGCACCGGCAAGACGCGCATGAATTACTGGTGGGATTTCTGTCCTCGCATCATTCACCTGGGCATCTGGGGCGACGTGTACCTGGAAGTCACCGGCCCCGCGCGTATCGCCAATGTTTTTGTCCGCCCGCAATTGTCGCCTGGCTTCACCCGCGCCGACATATCGGTAACAACTGAGCTGGACTCTGTCGTTCAGGGAACGGTGGACCTCGAAGTAACCTTGCGCTATCGAGAGACAGTGGTTGCCCATCAGCGGACGCGCCACGATTTGGAAATGGGTCAGATGCATCTGGAAACCTGCTTTGAAATCGCCGAACCTCACCTGTGGTGGCCGAACGGTTATGGTGAGCAGGAGCTGTACGAGGCAGAGGTGCGCGTGAATCGACCCTCTGCAGAAGAGGAGAGCGATCAGGAGCAGGATATTTCTGCGGCGCGCACCGTGCATTTCGGCATTCGCCACGTGAGCCTGGCTTCAAACGAATCCGCTGACTCGGCTGCTTTGCCATACACCTTGATAGTCAATGGGCGCAAGATCTATACAAAGGGATGGAACTGGGTGCCGATGGACGTACTATACAGCGTCCCGCAACCCGCCAAACTGGAACGTCTGCTTGCATTGGCAAAGCGCGCCCATGTTAACCTGCTGCGGGTCTGGGGCGGCGGGCTGATCGAAACAGAGCCTTTCTACGACCAGTGTGACCGGCTGGGCATCCTGGTCTGGCAGGAATTCATTCAATCCAGTTCTGGAATCGACAATACCCCGCCCGTTTCCGAGGACTACGTTCAGGCGATCACAGATGCTGCCGAGCAGATCATCCCTCGCAAGCGCAACCATCCTTCGCTTGCGATCTGGTGCGGCGGCAACGAACTGAGCGGCAGTATGGAGCAGCCTCTCGATGATTCGCATCCTGTTCTGGCTGCTCTCCAATCCGTGGTCAAGCGACTCGACCCGGACCGCCTCTGGCTGCCTACCTCACCCTCGGGTTGTGTCTTCGGCAATACGCTGGAAACGATCGCTACGGATCCGTTTGCCTTGCACGACGTTCACGGCCCGTGGGAATATCAGGGTGTGACGGGACAGTGCGACCTGTATAACCGGGGCGCTTCACTGCTGCACAGTGAGTTTGGCGTGGAGGGCATCACCAACCTGCGCACATTGAACGCCACTCTCGACAGGGATCACCAGTGGCCGGTGACCCTCGACAATCCATACTGGTTCCACCGAGGCGCCTGGTGGGTCAAACGACCGATGTGGGACAGGACCTTCGGAGATTTGAACAGTGTCGAGGAATGGGTCCGCGCCACGCAATTTATGCAAGCTGACGGTTTGCGCTATGCCCTGGAGTCCGACAGGCGTCGCAAGTATCACAACAGCGGAACACTGCCCTGGCAGTTCAACGAGCCCTATCCGATGGCGGCTTGCACTTCGGCAGTCGATTATTATGCCCGGCCCAAACCTGTCTACTATACCGTGAGTCGTGCGTACGCACCTCTGCTTATTTCTGCCAGATTTCCTACCCTTGCCTGGGAAGGATTTGAACAATGTGAGATGGAAGCCTGGATCTGCAACTCGCATGAACAGTCATACGACAACGTTACTCTTTGGATGCGCCTGATTGGAACGGATGGGACGATCTATGCCGAACGAAAAGAAGCTGTTTCCTTTGGTGCCAACTGTGCGGCGAGATTAACTGCCATGCAGGAGCCTTTGACGGTGGTCTCGGAAGATGTCTTCTTCCTCGATCTGCAGTTGCTCGAATCAGATGGCGCTCCTCTGTGCCATAACCGTTATGCCTTCAGCCGCACTGCGACTCTGGCGCCCTTACTCAATTGTACGCCGACGGCCCTCTTTGTCTCGTCTACTCTGGACAAGAGCGAACAGACTCTGACTATGACAAATCGCGGCGAAACGGCTGCCCTGTTCGTCTGGCTGGAGGACACCCGCGACGTGAACGCCCCTGGGTATGCCTACTTTGACGATAACTATTTCTGCCTCCTACCTGGAGAAAGTCACACAGTGGTGGTGACATGGAAGGATGTCCCTGCGATAGAACGGCAATTGGAAGTCTCGGGTTGGAACACGGAACCTGTCTGGTTGGAGCCATCAGCGAAGGGAGATGCCTGATATGGACTCGAACGACACTCGCCGAGGACTTCAGGCGGCTGGCCGATTTATGCTTGACCATGAGCTTGCCTGGGGAAATGCTGGCAACCTCAGTGCCCGCCTTGGCACGGACCGTTACCTTATCACTGCCAGCGGCACGCGCCTGGGTGACCTGGACG
>JAICQC010000225.1 GCA_025938055.1 Anaerolineales bacterium
GGATTTCATGCTTGGTCAGCATATCTGGACCACTTTCCACTTGTTTCAGGCGTTCGCGCCTCAACTTGTGATGAGTGGATGGGGACGCGTAATGATTGTCTCTGCATCCAACGTACCACACCCGCCTGGCAAAACAGGAATTTACGTCGCCGCAAAAGCCGCGCAGGAAAACATGGTTTTGACGTTAGCAGCCGAGCTGAAAGAGAAGGGCGTGACTGCTAATATCATCCAGGTCCGCGCCATAGATGTGGATGGCAAGGGTACCGGCACAACGCCCGAGGAAATCGTCGCCGCGATGATGTATCTATTTTCAGAGGAAGCCTCGAAGGTGAATGGAGCAAGAATTCCCCTCTATTGATAAAAACAAGACCTCTGTATTCTAAAGATACAGAGGTCTTGTTTTTCTTCTTACTTCTTTCTTTTTACGGCTCGCTGACCCGGATCCAGTCCATGTCGATCAGAATGGGCAGCACGTTGAAGGATGAGACCGAGACTCCCACCTGCCCCGAGCGCAGTCCGTATCTCCTCTCAGCCATGGAGATGACCTCATCGCCGTTGATCTCCAGGGTGAGCTCGTCATCCTCACAGGTGATGGAATATTCGTTGACATCCATGCCCTGGTTAATTGCATTGGAACCGCCGTTCGCCACGCGGTTGTATGATATGTCACCATCGTTCTGTACCTCCGCGTAGAGGATATCGTACAAGCCGTTGTTGGCAATGTTGAACTCGTACCAGCCAATGTCTGGGTCATAGCGGCAGATCAGGCTGATGGAGTTGTTATTCCTGCCCCGGTTGTCGGCGCGCAGGGACAATTCGACATCCTCATATTCAAAGGCGTTGTAGAAAATGTAATAGTAGACGTATTCACTATCAAAATTCCAGACCAGATTTCCATTTTCAGATTCGACGGTCACCTTCTCGGGGTCGGCTTCATCCGTACCAGTGACCGTCAGAATATCCCAGTTGCCGGAAAGAGGACTGTCAAACTGCTCTTCAAAGAACTGCTCAGACTGCGGAGCGGGCGGTTCTGTCGGTGCGGGTAGTTCTTCGGTCGGCGGGACCTCCGTGGGTTCGGGCGGAGCTTCCGTGGGAAGGACCTGCTGAGGCTCCTGGGTGGGGGGCGGTGGCTGCGTGGGATCTGCTCCTCCAAGAGCAGAACACGCCAGTCCTACAAGCATGATTAGTGCTGTAAAAAAGAGTACGGGGCGTAAGGGTTTCATGGATTCTCCTTTGAAGATATTTGCGGCACAGTATAGCACCGGAACGCTTAAATGCAATGATTTTGTGGTTACACTTTCCCAACAAACATCGTTCTGCTTCTTGACTTTTTATGATAGATTCGTCCGTACTATGCCCGCGCTTGCCATTGTTCTCCTGCTGGCTTCTGCTTCCCTGCACGCGCTCTGGAACCTGCTCCTGAAGCGTTCCCAGGAAAAATATATTGCCATGGGCTGGCAGGTACTGATCAGCGGCATTATCGCATTTTTTCTGCTGCTGTTTACGGGTCTGCCGCCGCGCTCCATGTGGTTGTTCGCCCTGATGAGCATGGCGCTGGAAGCAGTCTACTTCGTCCTGCTCTCGAACGCCTACAGCGACCACGACTTCTCGCTGGTCTATCCCATCGCCCGCGGGACAGCGCCCGCTTTCCTGATGCTGTGGTCAGTGCTGTTCCTTGATGAAAGGCTCACGCCGGGCGGTGTCACCGGGGTCAGCCTGATCGTGTGTGGGATGGTCATTATCGGCGCGACCAGCCTCATCCAAAACCGCGGCAGCCGGCTGCATCTCAAAGGGGTGGCGATCGCGCTGGCAGTTGCCCTCATCATTTCCCTGTACACGCTGATCGACGGGACTGCGGTCAAGAACGGACCACCGCTGCCGTACGCGTTGACCATGTTCATGTTCGTGCCGGTCCTGACCACCACCTATAACATCCGCCGCTTCGGGTGGCAGCAGTTCCTCGCGGCATGGAAGGGACCGCGTCTCCCGCTCATCCTCACGGCGGTGCTGGGCGTGGTGGCATACCTGCTGGCGCTCATCGCCTATTCGTTCGCGCCGCTGAGTTATTCTGGCGCGATCCGCGAGGTGAGCGTGGTCATCGGCGCGTTTCTCGGCTGGATGTTCCTGGAGGAGCCCATGGGCGGGACGCGTGTGCTCGGCTCCATAACGATCTTCGCCGGGATACTGGTGATTGCTTTATTTGCGTAGCACCGACAGGGGTTTAGAAAAGGCTCAAGAGCCACACGATCAACGGCGCGATTGCCAGCGCCGGCAGCATGTTCCCCACGTGAATCTTTTTGATCTCTAGCAGACTCGAGATCGCTAGCCCCAGCAGGATCACGCCACCGGTGGCGGTCAGGTCGTTCATCATCGCCGGAGTGACAATCGCGTCCAGCTGCGCGGCGAGCAGGCTGATCCCACCCTGATAGATGAGGATGATGATCGTCGAGAACATCACGCCCACGCCCAGCGTCGAGGCGAACGCCATTGCGGCAAAACCGTCCAGCACAGATTTGACCGCCAGCAGGTTGTAGTCGCCGGTCAAGCCGTCCTGGATGGAACCCAGGATCGCCATCGGACCCACGCAGAAGAGCAGGGATGTGGTCAGGAAGCCGCGCACGAACCGATTCGAGCCATCCTCTCCCTCTCTCGAAAAGCGCTGTTCCAGGAACTTGCCCAGGTTTTGCAGCCCATCTTCAATTCTCCACCATTCCCCAAGCAAGGTGCCGAATAAGAGCGCGCCCAGAACGATGAGCGGATTTTCAGTATTCAGGAACATCTGCAGTCCCATTGCCGCAGTAAACAATCCCATTCCGGCAATGATGGTCTCTTTTAATCGATCAGGGATGCGCGCACCGAAGATCAAGCCGATCACGCCGCCAATAAGAACTGTTGCAATGTTGAGTAATGTGCCTGTCATGTAATCATCCTGTAGGGCGACCGGCTGGTCGCCATTACGATTTCGCCAGTGTCGTCTTATGTCCGGCGGCTTTATTTTCGAGCAATTCCAACACAAAACACAGAGAAGAAAGACGGTTGAGATAACGCTGCAGATCCGGGTTTTTGAGTTCCTCGGTGTCGAAGAGTTCCACCACGCGTCGTTCTGCCCGGCGGATGATCGCACGAGCCAGTGAAAGGGCTGCACCCGCCACCGAATCACCCGGGAGGATAAATTCCTTTGGCATCTCCACGAGCTTGCTCAACTCATCTGCTTGCTCTTCGAGCCAGGTCACGCGCCTCGCGTCGATGAAGCGGAACTTCTCCGCGTTCTCGGGCGTCGCGGCGACCTCTGCCATCAGCTTATACAGGTCGCGCTGTGCTTCCAGTAGGATTCTGGCTGCCTGCGGGTCGCGGCATTGTGCGCGCGCCAGACCGAGGGCGGCAGTCGATTCGTCCAGCGTGCCCACAGCTTCGATACGGGCGTGATACTTGGCGACGCGTCCCTCGCCGAGCAGGTTGGTCGTGCCGTCATCGCCTTTGGATGTGTAAAAAGACATACTGTCATTATAACCAAAGTGTTACAACCCGCAGGGTTGCTTCGCTTAGCCGCCAGGTCGCTTATAATCGCGAAATGCTTCCACAATTCCATATTGAAATCATGCATCTTGCGCTGGATGATGTATTCAGCCCCCGAGCATTGGAAAAGATGATTGAAGCTAATCTACGCCAGGATCGCGTGCGCGGACAGATCGGTCATGATGAGTATCACTTCGACAACAATGCCTTCGACCAATCCACAGCCTACATCAAGGAACAGCGCGCGCTGACGGTTTCCTCGCTCGGGGCGACCGACGCACCCTCCGCCTGGGCTGCGTTTGGAAGATTGACCCACACCGCCCAGGACTTTTATGCCCACAGCAATTACGTCGACCTGTGGCTTTCCCTCCAGCCAGATGGCGCCATTCCCGCCCCTTCTGAAGTCCCTGCCCTTGACCCGGACCTGATCAATAGTCCCGCGCTGCGTTCCGGTAAAGTGTATCTTCTTGAGCTTCTTACACTTATCCCCCCGCTAAAACCAATTGTCATGCCGCTTCTGCCGCGCGACTCGCACGGCTGGATGAACATCGACTCACACGAGCGCGGACCCAATTTCAAATATGTCTTTCAAGCAGCCGTCAAACGGACGGAGATCGAGTTCGAGAAAACGACGAAGGATTTGCCTGGGGATTTGTTTGCGTTATTTGTGGATAAGTAGGCGGGTAGACAATTAAACAGAGGCTATATCCTGAAAAAAACAGCCGCACTTTTATGCTACACTTGTAATCAGGAATAGATAATGGTTATTCAAAGTATCGATCAAATCGGGCATGTGATTCGTAATGCTGTCGTATTCAACGTCAAAAACTGGCTTGGTGGCGAGATGAATTCTGATTCCTTACTCCAGTCTGTGAAAGACTTTTTCGCTGTTCTAGAGCAGCGAAAGATCGATTATGTTCTCGTCGGGGGAATTGCCACCCTTCATTACATTGAAGGAAGAAATACTCAAGATTTGGATCTGGTCATGGCAGTTTCATCACTGGAAAAATTGCCCGAACTGAAAATATCCAGCCAGGACATGTACTTTGTTCGGGCAAGCTATAATGAATTGCAAATTGATATTTTGCTTACGAAGAACCCTCTATTCGAAAAAGTTCACAGAGAATATTCTACGGTGGAAAGATTTCTTGACCGCAAGATCCCACTGGCAACAGTAGAAGGTTTATTGCTTTTAAAACTGTACGCTTTGCCTTCAATATACCGGCAGGGGAATTTTGCCAGAGTCGGGATTTACGAAAACGATGTTGCCACATTGCTCCACTATTATCAGCCTGATATGCCTTCGTTGTTAGGTGAATTGTCAAATTATGTGACCAGGAACGATTTTGCAGAAATCAAAGATGTTGTCTCTGACATTCAAAATCGAATCAAACGCTTCAAAAACGAGTCTGATTAACAAACGATTTTAGATAAATAAAAACAGGTACACAGCTTTCGTGTGTACCTGTTTACTTTTTACCTGTCTACCTCCCCTACAACTTCTCCAACTCATCCACCATGCGGCTCAACACGTCGAAGCCGCCCTGCCAGAACTGGGGCGAGCGGATGTTTATGCCTGCATCGGCGAGAATCCGCTCCGGCGCTTCAGACCCGCCCGCCGAAAGGATCTTGAGATATTTCGGCTTGAAGGATTCGCCTTCCGCTTTGAACTGCTGGTAGAGCGAGAACACCAGCAGCTGCCCGAAGGCATAGGCGTAGACGTAAAACGGTGTATGGTAGATGTGCGGGATGGAGACCCATTCCCACTTGAACTCATCGCTGATTTCCACTGAATCGCCAAACTCTTCCTTCAGGTTTTCCAGATATGCCGCGCACAACTCATCGGTGGAGGCATTCTTCTGGATCATTGCATGCGCGTCACGCTCGAACATCGCGAAATAGATCTGGCGCAGGATGGTTGCGAAGGCATCATCCATCTGCTTGAAGAGAATGTCGCGGCGTACGGCTTCATCTGTCTCTTCGGCAAGCAGCTTCTCGGTGAGCATCATTTCGCCGAAGGTGGAGGCTGTTTCTGCCAGAGGCAGGGAGGAATGGAATGTAAATGTCGTGTGCTCCGAAGCCAGCATGGCATGAATGGCATGCCCGAGTTCGTGCGCCAGCGTCGCCACATCCCGTGCCCGACCGGTGTAATTCATCAGCACATACGGCGTATTCTCCGGGTTGATCGAAGCGCAGAACGCGCCGCCCTGCTTCCCTTTGCGGACTTCGCTATCCAGATGGTCCTGATCGAAGACACGCTGCGCCAGTTCACCGACGCGTGGGTCGAAGGCGCTGAATGACTCGAGCACCATTCGTGCGGCGTCGCCGAAGTCAAAGGCTTTGTCTGATTTTGCCACGGGCGCATAGATATCGTAGCGGCGCAGTCTCTCCAGTCCCAGGTACCTGGCTTTGAGCTTAAAATAACGCTGGAAGACTTTGGAATTCTTCTTCGTCACATCCATCAAGACGTTCACAGCCTCATCCGGGACGTCATTCGCAAGATTGCGGACGGACATTGGACTGCTGAACTTGCGCATGATGATGTTCTCGTTGTGCCAGTCGCGGGCGCGGGTCTGGTACATCTGCCCAAGGACAGGACCATCCTCGCCGTAGACACGATAGAGCTCCTGATAGGCGCGGGCACGCAGGTCAGGGTCAGATCCCTGGATGTAGGGCTGCAGTTGCGCGCGAGTCAGTTCCCTGACTTCGCCGTCCAACTCCAGTTTGAAGACATAGCGGTTCGTGACGGCATCATATAAATTGATCAGCGCGCTGGAGCCGGTCACATCCTTAAGGTTGACCACTTTCTCTTCCGCTTCGCTCAGTGTATACGGCTTGAACTGGCGGATCGCTTCGAGATAATAGCGGTAATCGCCGGAGGCATCCATCAGGCGCTGCGCGTTGGCATCGTCCAGATCCTTCCACCACAGATTAAAGAACAGCGTGCGGTTCTGGATCTCAGCCACGAACTGCTGGACGCGTCCCATCAAGCTTTGGGCGTTCTGGTCCTGCGTATCGGCTGCAAATGATAATCCGGCGAATGCATACATCCTGTTCACGATGCGGGTGGTCTCCTCAGAGGCGCTCACCACATCGAGGAATGTCTCAGCGTCAATGTCCGGGCGGAGCTTGTTGCGCACGCCCTCGAACGACGTGACCTGTTCTTCTACGTTATCGAACGCGCCTTCCAGTTCCGGGCTGTCGCAGCCGGGGAAGAGCTCGCCGAGGTCCCATTTTTTGACCGAATATGTGTTTACCGTATAAGCCATGATTCAAATTCTCCTTGGAGGTTTTTTACCACAGAGTCAACTGCTTTCGTACCGTCAAAAGATGTATTTGGAGGTGTATTTTTTACAGGCTCGACCGGATGTGCACGATGTCTCCGTCCTTGACGAGATATTCCTTGCCCTCGAGTCTGAGCTTGCCCTTGGACTTGGCTTCACTCATCCCGCCGAGGCTGGTGAGGTCGTCATAAGCCACCACCTCCGCCCGGACGAACCCGCGCTGGAGGTCGGTATGGATCTCTCCAGCGGATTCCTGCGCGGTGGCGCCGCGCTTTGTCTCCCAGGCGCGGACCTCATCTTCGCCCACGGTGAAGAATGACTGCACCTGGAGCAGTTCGTACGAAAGACGGATCATTTTGTTCAGGCTGAGTTCTTCGATGCCGTATTCCTGCATGAAGACGGCGGCGTCTTCCGGCGAAAGCTGGGCGATCTCCATTTCGAGCTTGCCCTGCAGTGCCACCGAGGGCGTCTCGAACTCCCAGACGGGCGCGGTCTGTCCCTCGCCCATGTTGAAGACGATCAGCACCGGTTTACGAGTCAGCAGTCCGAAACTGGAGAGGATTTTACTCTCCTCGGCTGAGACTTCCACCTTCCGCAGAGGGGTATTGTCGGACAGTACCTCGCGCAGTCGCTGGAAGAGCACGGTCTGGCGTTCGTTATCGGCTTTGTCTGTGCCGCCTTTTTTGCGTTCCTCCGTGAGACGTTCGATCTTGCGTTCCACGGCGATCAGGTCGTTCAAAAGCAGTTCGCTGAGCATGATATCGGCATCACGGGCGGGATCGATGCTTCCCATCGTGTGCAGGACGCTGTCATCCTCGAAGCCGCGCGTAACCAGGATAAAACCGTCCATCTGGGTGAGCTGGTTCAGCAGCTGGCCGGAAATGCCGCTCTTTGCCGCACC
>JAICQC010000385.1 GCA_025938055.1 Anaerolineales bacterium
CGATCGCATTGCCGCGGTGCTCATTTATTCTACTTGACCATACCTCGCAGGCAAAGGAGAATTTGGCGCGCATCATCCGCCACAGACCGCTGGGCCGCGCACCGCATCCGGCTGCGAACCGAGGTCATAAGGGAGAGAGAGACACACCTGGGGCATCGGTCCACTTCATGAGTCCAAAACGCAGCCGGAAGCCGGCGTTGTCGGCCAATGGGGTACCATTCGTCCGGGTGGTGGGTGCCTTCCTGGAGAGGCGAGTCTGGCCGACAGGATCAACAGGCCCCCCAGGGATTTGCGTATCAAGGCTGGCAGTAACGCAGCCCGGCAGCGCCGGAAACAAGGAAGAGTACTGCAAAAAGATACAGGAGGAATTGCCGCTTCTTTTTCACGAAGGAAATCTTACTCATCAGTCGCCGCTAAGGCGCGGATGTCTGTCTCAACGCCCCTTTTCGTCTGCGTACCCACCCACAGCATTTGCAGACGATTGCATGGGCAATGGTTTTCATTCAGTTTCCTGACCGTTAGATTCCCAGTTCATCACCCTTTGGAAGGCGCGCAGAAGATCTCCGCGTTGTTCGAATCCACTTTCACCAAGCTCAGCCATGCAAAGGTAGACACGTTCGCGGCAGCGATGCAGTAAGCCCGAAATGACGCGCGCCATCGCGGCGCGGCTGGTCTCCACTTCATCTGCGTCTGTCCAGACCCTGCCAGGCTCCCACTCACGGGTCAGCACATGCGGGTGAGTCAACGGCTGGGCGAGGCGCTGGTGCCAGCCACTTGAGCCCACATCCAACCAGAACTGCGCGGTGACTGGACGGTTCATCATCAGGAAGGTGTGCGCAGGCGCGACCAGCACGGCGTCCTTGTTCTGGGTACGCCAGCCTTCCACATACGAAGCGGCGATCACACCGTCCTGAAGCATTTGAATATATTCCCTGCCAAGATGTGGGAAGCGCGCGCCGTCCTGGTAGATGTATGTGGATTCAAGAGATTGTCTGAAATGCTGGACCGAGTTCACGAGGCTGGATGCCACGCGTACGGAGTCAAAGTCAGTGTGAAAACCGAAGCCAGGCTGCGAGAGCACTTCGCCAAAGAGCTTGCGCAGGAAGTGATCGAAAGGCAATTCCTCTCCCTCCCTATAAGCAAGCAGCCACTCCCTCAGCATCGAATAGCGATTGCCAACCAAAAAGGTGATGCGCTCCTGCACTTCCGGGTTGATCTCCTCAAACGAGGAAAGCCGCAGGTCGCGTGAGCGATAGACGATCTCTGCCAGCAATTGGGCGCGCACCAGATCGAGTCCCTCGATGGACTGCATGAGCGCGTATGCCACGTCGAAGCGCGGTGGATGGATATTCCACTGCGGATGCGCGATTGCCGAAAACGTGAGGAATGACTGGCTGGCAGGTTCATCCCGCAGCGTGCGCGAAGGGCGATGGGAACGCGTCGGAATACCTGCCGCTTCCAGTCGGTTCATCACAGAGAAACGCAGCGCGTCCGAGAGAAACGGCGAAATGATGACAATATCAGCAGGGGCGACATTCCCCTGGATGAGCGATTGCGTTTCGGCAACGACGGCATCCAGCAGCTCAGGATAAAAACGTGACGTAACAATGCCAACGGCATCTCCGCCTGCTGTTTCAGGCTCTGGTCTCGTGGGGTCAGGCAGAATAATCTGTTGCAGGTTGGAGGCAAGACTCGCAATGTTTTCTGACATCACAAAGGAATCTGTCTCACTCAACACAATTTGCTCGTCGCAAAGTTCATTCAATGCCCAGCCGGTAAGAGGATCGCTGCCGAGAAAACGGCGGTACCCTCCTCCCTGATCGTAGATCAACAATACCGACTCAAACTCGGGCAGCCAGGTACGGATGATGTCATGGGCACGCGGGCTGTCCTCCTCGACATTATCGTAGATCAGGTGACGGTAGGTACGTATCAGGTAGTTACGCACGACATCCAGAGGCCAGAGAATGGTCGAAAAGATTTCCAGTTGGAGAGAAAAATCGAGCAGGTTGTTTTGCAGACAATACTCTCGAAAACGAATGGCGCATTCCTGCGCATCCGCATAGACACGGCGCTGGGCAGGGTCGCCAAAGTATGCGGCATCGAGGCGGGAAGCAATCTCCGTATGAGGAAAACCAACAATAGCGGCTTTATTCAAATTGTCCAGGATCTGCGAGTACATGCGATTGCGGTCCATGGTCACCGATTCGAAGTACCCCTCGTCCAGCAGTGGGCGGACGATATGCGCCATGTAATACTGTGACGTTTCCAACGAAAGGAAGACCGGCGGCTGATCGGGATGCGCAAATCCCGCTGCTTCTGCCGCGATGGGCCAGAAGAGATCACAGACGCGGCGTGCCAGGCCGCCACCCATGGTCGTGGATGTGACTTCGCCGCCTGCAATGCGCTCAGGGCTGTAGAGCAGGTCAAGATACGGTTCCTGCACGCTGCGCTGCGCAGCAAGCATCAGGATCGATTCGCCGGGCACGCCCTGCGCGAGCAGGTAGCGCATCCGTTCGACAGCTGCGGTTGTTTTGCCGGTGCCCATAGGACCGGAGACGAAGAGTTTCCAGTTAAAGGGGGATTCAATGATCTGAAGCTGTGTCGAGCTGAAGATGATTCCGGACGGAGGAGATGAGTCGGTCATAAAGGTAAGGGTACGGAACAGAGTAAGATGAATTGTATGCGATAGAACAATTGTACTACGGTTTTGAGTCTCCCAAATCAATAATATATGCTTCATTGACACATCTCTTCCGAACATGTATAATACTGTGCGCTTCTACCCCAGCGGTTGGATTCTGGGGTAGTTGTTTGTTGAGACGCAAAACGTCGAAATACCAGCTTCCCCGTTCGCAGGCGACGAGTGTACGATCTCCGCAGGTATACGGTGAAGTGAATGACTGGAGAACAAAATGAGATTTGCAATTGTTGAAAGCGGCGGCAAGCAATACCGTGCCGTCGAAGGACGGACCATCGAAGTGGACCGCCTGCCCGTAGATGCGGGCAATAAGTTCGACTTCGAACGCATTCTGCTCATGGGAGACGGCGACGATGTACTGGTTGGTACGCCTACTGTGAGTGACATCCTTGTCCGGGTCACGGTGGTGGACCACATCAAGGGCCCCAAGATCGACAGATTCAAATATCGCCCGAAGAAGCGCATTCGTGTGCGCGGAGGTCATCGCCAACACTATACGCGGTTGCTCGTGGATTTTATCGGTCGCCCAGACGAAGAGCGCAACGCTGAGACCGAGGAGGCGCCCAAAGCCGTGAAACCGGCCCGAGGGGCATCGAAAGCGGATGATCTCACCATCATCGAAGGGATTGGTCCCAAAGTTGCTAAGGTTCTGGATAAGGCAGGCATTTCCACATTTGCTGCGCTGGCAGAGGCGAATGCAGCTGACATTCAGGAGATTTTGAACTCGGCTGGGTTGAAGATGATGGACGCAACGAGTTGGCCGGCTCAGGCTAAGCTTGCAGCCGAAGGTGATATGGATGGACTCAAAGAAATGCAGGATGGTCTATCGGCTGGTCGCAAGGTCAAGACCGAAAAGAAGCCTGCTGCCGCTAAAAAATCGAGCAAGAAGTAGAGTGAAGTGAGGTAATCATGGCACATAAAAAAGGTGGCGGCTCAAGCCGCAACGGAAGAGACTCAAATTCCCAGCGTCTGGGTGTCAAGCGCTACGCGGGTCAGTTTGTGCTTTCAGGCAACATCCTTGTGCGCCAGCGCGGTACGAAGATCAAACCGGGTTTGAACGTCAAAGCCGGAAAGGATGATACGTTGTTCGCCATTGCTGACGGCGTTGTAATGTATGACGTTACCCACGGACAGAAGCGTGTGAACATCGTTCCCGAGGTGGTTGAAGTGGAGGTTCAAATTGAAAGCTGAGATCCATCCCACCTATTATCCTGACGCGAAAGTGACCTGCGCCTCCTGCGGGACGACCTGGACAACAGGCTCCACCAAAAAAGAATTGCGCGTGGACATTTGCTCCAACTGTCATCCGTTCTTTACGGGTGAAGCGTCCCGCATCCTCGATATCGAAGGTCAGGTAGACCGCTTCTACAAGAAGCTTTCTGCCCGCCAGACGTATGTTGAGCAGCAGAAGGTCAAGGAGGAGCTCAAGGGTTCGCCCGAGCGCCCCATCGAAGAACTGGGTATTTCCAGTCGTGCGCTGGACTCCCTGAAGAAGGCTGGCGTTGAGAATTTCGGCCAGTTTCTCGATAAATTGAATGACGGAAACGAAGCCGTTCTGGCAATCCCCGGCTTCGGGCAGGCATCCCTGACAGCCGCGAAGAAGAAACTGCGCTCGCTCGGGTATGAAATCCCGGCAGCGGCAGCCTAGCTGGCTGGCTCAATACTTGCAGAATACTTATTCTCAGGTAAACTTACGGGCATGGCGTGAGACGCGCCATGCCCGTTTATTTTGTACGTCATTGCGCAGTACTCCGACAAAAGACCACCTTCCTGCAATGACGTGAGGTGACATGAAACATACACACGGTTCCATCGAAGTCGTTTGCGGTTCGATGTTCAGCGGCAAGACA
>JAICQC010000150.1 GCA_025938055.1 Anaerolineales bacterium
GCCAGCCCTTCCTCAGGTTCCTGTGGCTGAAATATCAAGTTTATTCCTGCTCCCTGTCGTCATTGCCGTTTCTGTCTTATGGGTTCTTGGGAATGGACTGTTGTTAAGAACCCGAACAAAATAACCCCTGCAGGGGCGATCCTGTACCTCGCATAAGGAGAATTTTCATGTCCGACATCCTGCGCCTGTTTTTTGCAATCCTTCTATTGACCATTGGGCTGGGAGCCTACTTCCTGGTTGCGAGTGCATTATTTCCCCGGCGTGTTGCAAAGGCGAAAGCCATGATTCAATCGATGCCCGGGCGCGCCTTTGGGGTTGGGCTGGTGAATTTTGTCTTCTTCGCCGTGATTGCAATGGCATTGCTTGCTGTTGCTGAAAATGCAGGACCGCTGATCAGCGTAGTTCTCACGATCCCTGCTCTTCTGATCCTTGCTGTTCTTGCCATCCTCCTTTCTTTTGGGCTGGCGGGGATGTCCAGCCTGGTCGGTGAGCGTCTTTTCCCCGACATCTCTGTATGGAAACAAACGCTATGGGGAGTGGTATGCCTCACCCTCGCATCTGCTTTGCCATTTGTTGGCTGGTTCCTGTTAATCCCCTATGTGAGTTTTGTCGGCATTGGCGCGGTGATCCTGGGTTTTTTCCGGCGTGAAGGAGCTTGAACGGGTAGAAGCACAAAGATCGCTGCGATCTTTTCAAAAGGCGCTTACTAGGCGCCTTTTGTTTTTAATCCTGGTGAACGTTATAGTTGACACTGCAACTTTCCTGCCGTATTCCCTGTATTTCTTATATCAAACAAACGAAAGGATATTCCCTATGGCTGATATTTCCGCCATCTTCTTTATTCTGCTCATTCTGGGCATTGCCTTCCCTGCCATGCTCACTGTATGGTGGCTGCTGTTCCCGGCTCTGATCGGCAGAGCCCAGGCGCGCGTTGAACAGACCCTGTCACAGACATTCTGGCTGGGGCTCATCATGCTGATCGGTTTGATGATTCCCATCATGATCCTGTTCGCGCTTCCGTTTGGTCCCGCCAAGTTCTTTGGCTGGATTCTACTCGCAGCCTCCCTCGGATTTTCATCGATTGGTTCTGCCGGGATTGCGGCGCACCTGGCAAATCGCCTGACGCAGCATGGTCATGGTAGCGCATCGGGAGCCTTCATCCGGGGAGCGGTTGTGTTGGAGTTGGCTGCGTTCTTTCCCATCATCGGATGGCTCTTCCTCTGGCCGTTTTTCCTTATCCTGGCTTTGGGCGCGACCGGTTTCGCGCTCTTGAAGTGGATGCCGAGCGAGAAGTCTCAAATCTCATCCACTGTCGCCAATGCCCCGCGCACAGCGTCTACCCTCTAAGCCCCACCTTCCTCATCAATTACCACTTACTGATTATTAACATGCTTTCCCGACGTGACTTCCTCAAACTCGGCGCCCTGGTCACTGCCAGTGCAGCGCTATCCTCCTGTGCTCCCGCGTACCGCAGGTTGGCAGGTGATCTGCCTGTCCTCCCATGGGTACCGCTGCCTGCACGGGATTTCCTTGCTTTGCAGCGTCTTACCTTTGGTCCACGCGTCGAAGAGCGTGTTCGCTTCCAGGAAATTGGATTGCAGTCATGGATCGAAGAACAGCTCGATTTTAAAACCATCGATGATTTTGACTGCGACCTTTTCCTCAGCCCTTTCAAAACACTGAAGATGGAAGCCAATGAGCTCGAAGGCATCAGCAACCAGCTCTTTGATGGCTATGATCGCGAGACAATTCCCAATGAATTGCGTCAGACAGCCTTCATCAGACAGACCTTCAGCCGGCGCCAGCTTTATGAACTCATGGTCGAGTTTTGGACAGACCATTTCAACATTTTTGTTGAGAAAGGCAATTGCTTTTATCTCAAAACTGTGGATGACCGCGAAGTGATTCGCAAACACGCCATGGGATCGTTTCGCGATCTGGTCTGGGCATCTGCACACTCGCCTGCGATGATGGAGTATCTCGATAACCAGGCAAACCATAAGGGCGCGCCCAACGAGAACTACGCTCGCGAACTGATGGAATTGCACACACTCGGTGTGGACGGCGGCTACACCCAGCAGGATGTGATGGAACTGGCGCGCTGCCTCACAGGCTGGACGGTCAAGAAACATTTCTGGCTTGGCGATTTTGTCTTCCAGGAAGACTTGCACGACTCAGGCATAAAACATGTGCTGGGTATGACGATCGCAAACGCAGGCATTAAAGAAGCCGAGCAAGTGATCGAAATGCTCGTGGCACACCCCAGCACTGCGCAATTCATTGCGACAAAGCTGGCGCGCCGCTTCATTGCCGATGAACCGCCACAGGAGATTGTGGAGAAAGCTGCGCGAGCTTTCCTCGATACAAAGGGTGATATCAAGTCTGTCTTACGCATAATCCTGCTGGATGGACTGCCTCTCGCGCAGCCGAAATATAAACGTCCTGCAAACTTCATCCTCTCGGCGCTCCGTATGCTGAACGCGGAAACCGACGGCGCGAGCGTTCAGGAATATCTGCTGCGCATGGGTCAGTCTTATTTCAACTGGCCCACGCCGGATGGCTATCCCGACCGGAGTGAGTCCTGGCAGGGCAACCTCATGCCGCGCTGGCAGTTCGCTTTTGAATTCATTCGCAACGAGATCGATGGAACAATACACAACCTCCATGCATTGATAAGCGCCTCTTCAGGCGACAGTTTGCAGGAGGATGTGGATGCAATCGCATCTTTGTTGCTGGGCGCGCCCATCACCTCGGTCGCACGGGATGAGTTGATCGCGTCTGTTATCTCAGCCGGCGCCTCCGAGGAAGAGACTCTGCAAATCGTCACCGCGGGGTTGCTCGCTTCCCCTGCATTTCAGTGGAGATGACTTGTGGAGTCCAACAGCTGGCTATTGGAATAACGGGAGCAAGCTCCCTGACTCCAAAATCTTAGGAGATCAATTATGTTACCTACCCTCACACAAACATTGCCCACATGGATGCCTCGCCTCGCCTTTGCGCCACAAAATGCCGCGCCGCGCGGCGATACCCTGGTCGTTGTGTTCCTGCGCGGTGCCGCGGATGTGTTGAACATGGTCGTGCCGCATGGCGAAGATGCATATTATGAATTGCGTCCAGCTCTCGGTATTCCACGTCCCGATGACTCAAAAGTAAAACCAGCAGAGCGCGCTATTGACCTGGATGGGTTCTTCGGATTTCATCCCACCATGCAGTCATTACTTGACGCGTGGCAAAGTGAACACCTCGCCATCATCCATGCGTGCGGCGCGCCGGATGAATCACGCAGTCACTTCAAAGCCATGGAATTGATGGAGCGCGGCGTGGACGATGAACGCGGTCCCGCTTCGGGCTGGATCGGTCGGCACCTTGCCACATTGAACACCGGCAATTCGTCGCCTCTGCGTGCAGTCGGAATGGGTACGCGTCCACAGCGCAGCCTGAGTGGAACAGTTCCGGTTTCGGCGCTGCGTTCCATCGCAGATTTTCACCTGGGCGGCGACCCGCGTGCCCTGCAGCAGATGCGCCAGGCACTCAACACTGTCTATGCAGACGATGTACTGGGGCAGGATACACTTTCCATCATGGATACACTGGAAACACTCGATCCGCTCACATACACTGCCTCACAAAACGCCCGGTATCCCGATTCGGAATTTGGGCTTGCGCTCAAGCAAACTGCCATGCTCATCAAAGCGGAAGTGGGACTCGAGATCTCTGCGATTGACGTGGGTGGCTGGGACACGCACTTCGCGCAGGGCTCTACGAGCGGGCTAATGCCCAACCTCATGGAAGACCTGGCGGAAGGACTTGCCGCCTTCCATGCGGATATGCGCGATCACATGAATGACCTTACCGTCGTTACCATGTCTGAGTTTGGGCGGCGCGCTTCCGAAAACGGAAGCCTGGGAACGGATCACGGTCACGGCAGTATGATGATGGTGTTGGGAGGGAACGTCCATGGGGGAAAAGTTCACGGGCAGTGGCCCGGGATGCAGGAGGGTCAGTTGATCGGTCCCGGCGACCTGGCGGTGACAACCGACTATCGTGATGTCCTGTCCGAAGTCCTAGTGAAGCGGTTGAATAACCCCGCGACCCAGGAGATTTTTCCGGATTATCAGCCAGGTATAGTCAATGTGATGAAATAATGCCAGGGAATGGCATGGTGCTTGAATTCCCGTTTGACTTATGCTACACTTGCACAATCTAACAAAGAAAGGAGGTACGGCAATGGCAAG
The DNA here is from genome assembly GCA_025938055.1 of Anaerolineales bacterium. The sequence continues at coordinate 4,236 of JAICQC010000150.1, forward strand.
GAAGAGAGAAGTTAAGTTCATACAGATGCAAGTACCTCCTGTTCGCGCGAACACATAGAACCAAGCAGGTTTTCGTTCGACACGTAACCGCAGGCCGTGCATCGACCTGCGGTTTTGCTTTCTTAAGGGACAAAAGTCTCTTTTTCTATTTCAGGAATAAGTCATATGTCTGTCATTGAAGTCAGGGAACTCACCAAAGTATTCAAGATCCCCAAAAAGGAACCGGGCCTGGGCGGCGCGGTGAGGGGGCTTTTCCGCCCACGGTATGAGAACAAGACTGCCGTAGATGGGATTAATTTCAGACTGGATGCCGGCGAGATCGTCGGCTATATCGGCGTGAACGGCGCGGGGAAGTCCACCACGATCAAGATGCTGACAGGTGTTCTCATGCCCACGAGTGGAAGCGTCACCGTGCTGGGACGCGACCCGCACCGTCAGCGCGTGGACAACGCGCGCGACATCGGTGTGGTCTTCGGTCAGCGCACGCAGTTGTGGTGGGACCTGGCGCTGATCGAGTCGCTCAACCTGATCGCCCGGATCTACGATGTCCATCCAGCCCAGTACCGGTTGATGCTCGACAAATTTACCGAGACGCTCGAGCTGGGTGAACTGCTCAATACGCCGGTGCGCAACATGTCGCTCGGGCAGAAGATGCGCTCGGAGCTGGCAGCCGCGCTCATCCACGAGCCGCGCGTGGTCTATCTGGATGAACCCACCATAGGGCTGGACCTGATCGTCAAGGAACGCATCCGCGACTTTATTAAGGCGGAGTGCATTGCCAAAGGCATGACCGTCATCCTGACCACTCATGACCTGGGTGACATCGAGGAGCTTTGCCGGCGCGTCATCATCATAGATGATGGGCGTATCATCTACGACGGACCGATCGAGACCATCAAGAAGAAGTTCGGCAAGTTCCGTGAGATCACCTTCGAGACGGTTGAAGCTGTGAACGGGCTGGACCTGCCGGAGGGCGCAGAGCTGCTTTCGACAGATGATCACAAGGTACAGATCCGCTTCGATCGTACCGTGAGCACAGCCAGCAGGGTGGCAGGTATGGTGATGAACCAGATCGAGGTGCGCGACTTCTCCCTCTCGGAGCCGGAACTTTCGGATATCGTTCGGCAGATCTACAACGGGGCACTGGAAAGGGAAGCGCGATGATCCGGACTGCCAGACGCGATCTCTCAACCTACGCCTCCTTCTTTGCCATGATCCCCAAATTGTTTATGGCGTATCAGGTGTGGTTCTGGGTGGGATTGGTGCTCAATATCATTAGCATGGCGATCCTGGTCTACTTCTGGCGCGCTGTTTATAACGATGCGATCACGATCTCTGGCCTGGGCTTGAACCAGACTCTCACATATATTTTGCTGGCTTTTATCTTTATGCCGCTCACAGCAAGTGACTTGATCTGGGAGTTCGGTACTAATCTGCGCGAAGGGACGATCATTCATCACCTCCTGCGCCCGATCAATTTTCAGGGCATGAATTACGCGCAAAGCCTGGGAACCCTGTTCACGCGTATGCTCCTGCAGCTCCCGATGGTCGTTGTGGCTGTTTTGTTGTTCGGCTTGCGCTTCCCCACGGACCTGGGGACCTGGCTGGCGTTCATCGTCTCCGCATTGCTGGGCTATACCGTGATGTTCTTCTTCAACTGGTTCCTTGCCTGCCTCACGTTCTACACGACCGAGATCTGGGGACTCGGCGTGTTGATCGAAGGAATGAATTTTTTCCTGAGCGGCGCGCTGGTGCCGCTAGTGATGATGCCGGAGTGGGTGCGGAATATCGTGTTGAGCATCCCGTTTGCGCAGGCACTAGCGGTCCCCGTCGGATTGCTGACCGGAATTACTCCTTTGAGCGATGCGCCGCGCGTTTGGTTTGTTCAGGTCTTATGGATCGCGGGGATGTGGCTGCTCTCGAGCCTGTTCTTCCGTGTCGCTGTGCGCAAGATCACGGTGCAGGGAGGGTGAGACTTATCCGTCCTGAGCGGAGTGAGCCGATAGGCGAACGTAGTCGAAGGACAAGTTTACAGGTTACGCTGCGCTTCGATTGTGTAGCACTCAGCGCGAATAGCAAACTATGACCCGCTACTTAAACCTCTACTGGTACTTCCTCATCCAGCGCCTGAAGGTGCTGATGGAATACCGCGCCAGTTTCATCCTGGGCGCATCGTCCACGATCGTGTGGCAGGCGTCGAGCATTGCCGCGGTCTGGGTGGTGATGCAAAAGGTGCCCACACTCAACGGCTGGAACTATGATGAAGTCCTGCTGGTGTATGGACTGGTCACATTGTCGAAATCCATCAACCATATGTTCGCCGATAACCTGTGGACGCTCGGGCGTGTCTACATTCGCTCAGGCGGGTTTGACCGTTTCCTCGTCCGCCCGATCGATCCGCTGTTTCACCTGCTGGCAGACCGCTTCTGCCAGGATGGTGTAGGCAACTTTCTAGTGGGCGCGGCGCTGGTCGTCAAGACGTCCCTCGATCTCGGGATCGACTGGACACCGCTCAAGCTGCTAATGCTTATCGTCGGCGTGGTGAGCGGCGGATTCATCTTCATCGCGCTGAACCTGATCACCTGCGTCACCGCCTTCTGGATCGTGGACTCGGTGCCGATCACGCGCATGGTCTTCGATAATCATTTGTTCGCACAGTACCCGCTCTCCATCTACCCGCGGGCGATTAACATCCTCCTGACCTGGATCATCCCGTATGGATTCGCATCCTTCTACCCGGCAAGTTACATCCTGAACCGGGACGTGGGGAATATTGCCTGGTTCGGTCCCTTGGTCGCGGCATTGCTGCTCTGTGCCGGTTATCGCTTCTGGCAGTTCGGGTTGAAATATTATTCAGGGACGGGAACATAGGACACGTGATTTGAGTCTATATTCTCGTGGAAATGATTTCCTTGCGTTCTCAAGAATCGAATACAATTACATTGCCGCCCGCATGGATACGAAATTAAATAAATCTGTTTGCTCTCATTGGTTTGAGCACATCTTAATTCATTTGGATTAAATTGACCCGATGAACCTTCCTGCAAAGTTCAACCCCCTGTTTGACAAATTCCTGCTCGGCGGACTGGGCTGCGGATTCATCGCGTTGTGTTTTCTGATCAGCGCGTTTTTCTATATCTGGCAGAACCCGCCGGGACCTGTCCCCACCTCAACGCCGCTGGCGCTCGACGGATTGTCCACGGTAACGCCAGGACCTACCGCAACGCCTTTGTTCCAGTTTGCGACGCCCAGTGGAGTTTCACCGGGTGTCCCGACTGGCTCCCCGGGCATTTCACCGACGCTCACGCCTGCCTCCTCTGCAGGTACAGCGATTCCCTCGCCGGTTCCTCAGTTCAATAGCTCGCCGCCAACGGGCAGGATCGTCTTCACCTGCTTCATCAACCAGATCGACCAGATCTGCCTGATGAATGCTGACGGATCAGAGCGCAGGCAGTTGACCGATTTCGAAGGAACTTCGTTTTACGCCTCCATCTCGCCGGAGGGGGACACGATTTATTACTCCTCTCGCCAGAGTGGGAGCTATGAGATCCATTCGATGAACATGCGAGGTCGTGAGCAGCGCCGCCTTACCCGCGGCATCGGCAGCGTCTACGCGCCTGAACGTTCCCCCGACAACGACAGGATCATCTTCACCAATAACTCTGACGGGGTGCAGCGCATCTGGATCATGCGCGTGGATGGGAACAACCCGCACCCCATCTCCAGTGGTCCCGAGGATATTGATCCCACCTGGTCGCCAGACGGTTTGCGGATCGCGTTCGCCTCCTCACGGACGGGGCAGCGTCAGTTGTACATTATGGACCGCGATGGCTCGAACGTCCGTCAGATCACGAATCTGCCCGATATGGGCGGGCGCAGCACCTGGTCGCCCAATGGAGCGCAGCTGGCGTTCTACGCCGGACCTGTGGAGGACCACAACATTTACGTGATCAACGCCGATGGGACGGGCTTGGTGCAGCTCACGGATGGAGGCGACAATCTTGGTCCGAGCTGGTCGCCAGATGGGAACTGGATCGCCTTCACATCCTTCCGGGATGGGAACAACGAGATCTACATCATCCACCCCGACGGGACGGGCCTGACGCGCCTGACGAACAGTCCCACCTCCGACTGGCAGCCGCGCTGGGGACCTTAAATAAGAGACTGGAGATTAAAGAACAGGGAGTAGAGAGGTGAGTGTCCTAAATAAAAGCTGCGCTTGAATAAGCTTATAGTACTTTTACCGGTTATTCGTTCATTGACTTAATGGAATCTCTTAAAAAATATCTTTCCACATTCGATCTATTGCTTTTCGGCGGTCTTGGGTGTGGAGCGCTGGCGCTGTGCATTCTGGGAAGCCTCTTCGTCTACATCTGGCAGAACCCGCCGCGCTCAGAGCTGACTCCTGTTGGTCCCGGCGGGTTGTCAACGGTGACCCCTGCCGCAACCATTCCTGCTCTTGACCTTTCCACACCGACGTTGCTGTCTACACTCATCCCGACCCTCGATGGAGTAGTCCCACCTACTCTCGATTCCTCATTTGTCCCGGATTTCGGCGGCGGTCCCGCGCCGTCTGGCAAGATCGTGTTCACCTGTTATATCAACCAGATCGATCAGATCTGCATCATGAACGTGGACGGGACTGGACGAAGACAACTCACGAACTTCACGGCGACCGCTTTTTATCCCTCTCTCTCGCCGGATGGTCAGACGGTTTATTTCTCATCGAGACAGAGCGGGTCGTTCGAGATCTACTCCATTGACATCAACGGTAACAATTTGCAGCGCCTGACGGACGGCATCGGCGCGCTCTATGCACCCGAGCTCTCACCGAATGGAGAGCGCATCATCTTCACCAACAACGGAAATGGACTCTGGGTGATGAACCCGGATGGCAGCAACCCGCGTGCCATCACCTCCCGCGATGACATCGACCCGACCTGGTCACCAGATGGTTCGATGATCGCATTTGCTTCAAACCGTTCGGGGCAGAGACAGTTATACGTGGCAAATGCTAATGGGAAGAACATAGAACAGGTAACAGACTTGAACAACATGGGTGGGCGCAGCACCTGGTCGCCTGACGGCACGAAACTTGCCTTTTACCGCGGTCCCACTGGCGACCACGATATTTACGTGATCAACATCGATGGGACTGGCTTACAAAGACTCACGAACGGCGGCGATAACCTTGGTCCCAGCTGGTCGCCGGATGGGGAGTGGATCGCCTTCACATCCTTCCGCGATGGCAACAACGAGATCTATATTGTGCGCCCCGATGGAAGCCGGGAAACCCGTTTGACAGGCAGCCCCATTTCCGATTGGCAGCCGAGGTGGGGACCAGAGAGCAGAGATTAGAGAGTAGAGAATAGGGAGGAGTGTGAGCCCTGAAGGTAGCAGGACGAAAGAGTTCATGTCACTCTGAGGAAGCCCTTGGTTGAGACGCTTGCGTCGAAACCAAGCGACCGAAAAGTCTCTCGCCCGATAGTGTAGAGATGCTTTGGCAAAGAACGCCTCAGCATGACATGTTACTTAATGAACCATTCTTCGCTTAAGTCTTTCCACTCGGGATTTATAGAATCAATCAAGGCAATCTTCTTTGCCCGTAGCCAGCCCTTAATCTGTTTTTTGCGCTCAATTGCGGAGCTTATGCTTGATGTGGCTTCGTAATACACAAGATATTGAATATTGTATTTTCTGGTGAACCCTTTAATGGCTTTGGTCTTATGTTTGTACACCCGCCGCATCAAATCACCTGTTACGCCTGTATA
>JAICQC010000335.1 GCA_025938055.1 Anaerolineales bacterium
GGAGTGAAGTATGTCCTGCAGCCTGGTGGTTCGAGCCGTGACGAGGAGGTCATCGCCGCCTGTGATGAATACAGGATGACCATGGTCTTTACAGGACTCAGGTTGTTCCATCATTAATATGACCGCTCGCCTTGTCATCCTGATCTCGGGAAACGGTTCCAACCTGCAGGCAGTTCTGGATGCCTGTCATGCAGGCGAACTGGATGCAATAGTCGTTTCCGTCATCAGCAACAACGCCGATGCCTACGGACTCACTCGCGCTAAAAAAACTGGAATAGAAGCCGTAGCTTTTCCAAAACAGGAAAACGAATCTCGGAAGGAATATGACACTCGACTTGCTATTTACGTGTCTACGTGTTTACCTGATTACGTGATCCTGGCAGGCTGGATGAGGATTCTTTCCTCTGCCTTTCTTTCCTGGTTTCCAGATCGCGTACTAAATCTACACCCTGCATTGCCCGGCATGTTGCCCGGCATGCACGCCATTGAACGAGCCTTTGCCGCTCACCAGCGCGGAGAGATCGGGCATACGGGTGTCATGGTCCATCTCGTTCCCGATGAGGGTGTGGACAACGGTCCCGTGCTGGGTCAACAGCGGATCGATTTCCTGCCGCAGGAATCCTTCGAGCAATTCGAGACGCGTGTCCATGAGGTCGAACATAAGTTATTGGTCAATACGCTCAAGAAGATCCTTGAAGAACGCAAAGGAGTACAGAATGCCCACAGCCATCCTCTCCGTCCATGACAAGACCGGACTCATCGAATTCGCCCGAGGACTCGTCTCCTTCGGCTGGACGCTGCTTGCCTCGGGCGGAACTGCCCGAGTGCTGCGCGATGACAACATCGCGGTGACTGAGGTGGCAGACTATACCCAATCCCCTGAGATCCTGGGTGGACGGGTGAAGACTCTCCATCCTGCCATCCACGGCGGGCTCCTTGCGCGTTCTACGGATGAAGATCATCAACAGCTTCTTGAGCTGGGCTGGGACTATATCGATCTGGTCGCCGTCAACCTTTATCCATTCGAAGAGACCATTGCCAAACCGGACGTTAGCTACGCCGATGCCATCGAGAACATCGACATCGGCGGCGTGACCCTGATTCGGGCAGCGGCAAAAAACCATGAACGCGTCACGCTCATAAGTGACCCATCTGATTACCCTGCCGTTTTGGAAGAACTTCGTGGGGGAGGAATCGCCTCGAAGACACGTGTGAAACTTGCCATCAAAGGATTTGCATCCACAGCACACTATGACACAGCCATTCATGCGTATTTGAAAAAGCAGGCTGAAGCATAACTTGCCAACAAGTTGTTATAAGGAGAAGTGCCTACTATGAACGAAGAACTTTTTGATAGATTTGACTCGCTCACGTTCGATGATGTCCTGATTGTCCCTGGCTATACTGAAGTATTACCAAACGAAACCGACGTATGTGTTCAATTAACATCGCAGATTCGACTCAACATTCCGATTCTCTCCGCCGCGATGGATACTGTCACTGAAGCGAGGCTGGCGATTGCGCTGGCACGTGAAGGTGGCATGGGAATCATCCACCGCAACATGCCGCCGGAAGCCCAGGCGGTTGAAGTGACAAAGGTCAAGCGTTCGCAGTCCGGCATGATCGTCGAGCCCATCAGCCTCGCTCCGGATGCGCCGCTGAGCCGCGCCGAAGAGATCATGTCCACCTATCACATCAGCGGCGTGCCGATCACCGATGAGAATAAAAAGCTTGTCGGCATCCTAACGAATCGGGATATCCGCTTTGTGGAAACGGATGACTATCAACTGCCCGTGCGTCAATTCATGACTGGAGAGGATTCCCTTGTCACGGCGCGCGTAGGTATCTCGGCAAAAGAGGCCAAGGACATTTTGCAGAAACACCGTATCGAGAAACTGCCTCTGGTGGATGAATACGGAATCTTGAAGGGCTTGCTCACTGTTAAGGATATCCAAAAGGCGCGTGATTATCCCAACGCCGCCCTCGACTCCCAGGGACGCCTGCTTGTGGGTGCAGCCGTCGGTGTTGGCAGGGACCTCGAGACCCGCGTCGGTCTCCTGGTCCGAGCTGGTGTGGATATCATCACCATTGACACTGCCCACGGACATTCCAAAGGCGTGCTTGAGGCTGTGCAGCGCATCAAGGGTGCCTGGAAGGCTCTGCCGGTCATCGCCGGTAACGTTGTCACGGCAGAGGGCGCGGAAGCCATCATTCGCTGCGGAGGCGACGCGATCAAAGTGGGGGTCGGCGCAGGTTCCATTTGCACCACGCGCGTCATCTCGGGCGCGGGCATGCCACAAGTCTCCGCTATTTTCGAATGTGTACAGGTTGCAAAGAGGCATGGCATCTGCGTCATCGCGGATGGTGGCATCAAGTTCAGCGGGGATATTGTCAAGGCGATCGTCGCGGGCAGCCATGCGGTCATGCTGGGAAGTATGCTGGCAGGTCTGGAGGAAGCACCAGGCGAAGTTATGCTGTATGAGGGCCGGCGTTTCAAGGAATATCGCGGCATGGGCAGCCTCGGCGCGATGAAAGGCTATGGCGTGGATCGTTATGCCACCGGTCAAAATGGAGGTGGAAAACTGGTCCCCGAAGGAATAGAAGGTCGTGTACCGTATAAGGGTAGTCTCAACGAATACATGTATCAACTCGTTGGTGGGCTGCGCTCTGGCATGGGCTATGCGGGTGCTGCCTCGCTGGCGGACCTTCGGACGAAGACACGTCTCACCCGCATCACGAACGCGGGACTGATCGAAAGCCATCCGCATGATGTGATCGTAACGAAGGAAGCCCCGAACTATCAACTGAGTCACCGATAACCTGTGGAGCGACATGACACGATGACACTGAATCTTCTTTCCCCCCTGGATGGCCGCTACGCGGAAGCCACCGCGCCGCTGACGGAGTTCTTCTCGGAATTCGCCTTCCTGCGAGACCGGGTCCGCGTCGAAGTGGACTACCTATCTACTCTGGCTAAAACTGGCTTGGTTCGGCCGTTGACTGCTTCTGAAACAGCTCTTATGGAATCCATCAAATCCAATTTTTCTCAAGCCGACGCAGAGTCGATTCTGGAATACGAACGTAAAACGCGACACGATGTCAAAGCCATCGAGTATTTTATCCAAAGCAAATTGCAAAACACATCTCTACAAGATTTGATTCCTTGGATTCATTTCGGATTGACCTCTGAAGATACAAATAGCATCGCGCAAGCAATTGCACTGAATGAATCGCGCGTCAAAGCTATTCTTCCAGCCTTTGACAATCTGTTTACTACTATGTGTGATCTTGCAATTGACAATCGCGCTATGCCGATGTTGGCGCGCACGCACGGGCAATTCGCCGTCCCGACCACTCTTGGCAAGGAATTTGCAGTTTACGTGAAGCGGCTTGACGAGGTTTACGGAGCCATTCTTGGTTACAACTTCGAAGCCAAGTTGACGGGCGCGGTCGGCAACTTCAATGCCCTCCAGGCTGCTGCTCCCCAGGTGGATTGGCTATCGTTTAGCGAGGAATTTATTCTTCGTTTCAACCTGTTCTCTACTTTGATCACAACCCAGATTTTGCCATACGATAACTGGGTCCGTTACTTTGACCTTATACGTTTGACAAATTCCATTTTGATCGATTTTGCTCAGGATATGTGGCGATACATCAGTGATGGATATTTCAAGCAAGCCGTCGTAGAGGACGAGGTAGGTTCCTCGACTATGCCGCAGAAGGTCAACCCAATAGACTTTGAAAATGCGGAAGGAAATCTTGGAGTTGCCAATGCGCTCTTCGCTCATTACGCCCAAAAGCTCACCATCTCTCGCTTACAGCGCGACCTCTCCGATTCGACTGTTCGACGGACGTTTGGCACGGCGCTGGGTCATACCCTCGTGGCATGGAACAATCTTGAGCGCGGATTAAAACGTGTTGCTCCTGACGAGGAAAAGCTCAAAGCGGAGTTGAATGCCCATTGGGAAGTTATCTCTGAGGGCGCCCAAACCATCTTGCGGGCGGCTGGTAAACCGGACGCCTACGAATCTCTCAAAGACCAGACACGCGGACGAGTGCTGACCGAAGCGGATTACAAGTCCTGGTGCAATTCCATTAAGGTGGATGATGAAACGCGCGCCCGCTTGAAGAGGCTTTCGCCAGAAACGTATATTGGGCTTGCCATCGAATTAACTGACCGTGTAGTGAGGAGAGAATGAACCTGGCAACTTTGGTATTAGAAGACGAAACAGTCATCGAGGGCCAAGCCTTTGGGGCAGAAACCGATTCAGTTTTCGAGCTGGTCTTCAACACGAGCATGACCGGGTATCAAGAAATTATGACGGATCCTTCCTATCGCGGACAAGGAGTCTTGTTTACTGTTTCTCATATCGGCAATGTGGGAATCAATGTAGAGGACGATGAATCAGCCAAGCCACAGGTTTCTGCGGCGGTGGTCCGCTCGCTCAGCCCTCTCGTGTCGAACTGGCGTTCGGCACGCTCTTTGGCTGACTGGCTTGCCGGGCATGGCATCCCTGGCATCAGCGGCGTGGACACGCGCTGGCTGACGCGCAGACTACGCGACGGTGGTACGCAAAAAGCCGCTCTCTCCACGCAGGGCACACCGGCGAATGAATTGTTGAAAATGGCACGCGAGTGGGAAGGACTTGATGGACGTGATATGGTCAGGGAAGTGACATGTGCCGAGCCGTATCACTGGGTGGATGATGCAGGAAGTAAATGGGTGGAAGACCAAAGACCATTGATCGTGGACAATGGAAAACCTAAGGTCAATCGTCCGTGGTCTATCGTCGCATTTGATTTTGGCATCAAAGAAAACATTCTCCGCCATCTTTCGTCCTACGGCGCCAAGGTCACGGTTGTCCCCGCCGATACGCCGGCTGAGGTCGTGCTGGCAATGAAACCCGATGGAGTATTTTTATCGAACGGGCCGGGTGACCCCGCAGGTCTGCCCTACGCGGTCGAAGCCGTGAGTGGATTGATCGCTCGTGGTATTCCGGTATTCGGAATCTGCCTCGGGCATCAACTCATCGGGCGGGCGCTTGGCGCGAACACCCACAAACTCAAGTTCGGTCACCATGGCGGGAACCACCCCGTTCAACATTTGCCGACCGGTGAAGTGCTGATCACTGCCCAAAATCACAATTACTGTGTTACGGCTGGCGATCTGGATCCAGATGAAGTGGAAATCACCTACAAAAGTCTGAACGACGACTCGCTTGAAGGCTTGCGCATGAAGAACAAGCCTGTCTTCAGCGTGCAGTTCCATCCCGAA
>JAICQC010000241.1 GCA_025938055.1 Anaerolineales bacterium
CGCTGGATACATGCCGATGCCCTCCACGAAGATCAGCGGCAGGTCCCAGCCATTAGCATGGGCCTCGCCCAGAATGGTTGTGCCTGCCCGCTCGGCTGCCAGGCGCCAGTCGTGGCAGGTAGATGTCGCCACACAGGCTGGCGTGAACGGGTTCGGGTTAGGATTGATGTGTGGGTCGATCCCGTCGCCTGTGCCCCAGGTGGAGCCGTCCAGGTAAGCACTGCGGCTGGGTGTGTGCGGCTCGTTACGCAGATCCAGCCCGATAATGATCGGATAGCCGTCGGAGGCATAGTAATTCACCGGGACGGTGTCGGTGGACCCAAAGGTTTGGGGGATACCATGCGACCAGCGCAACACGCTGACCCAGTTTGCGATCCAGACGGATTCCGGAAAGCCCGAGGTATACCACAAGCCGCTTTCCTGGGCTGAGTTGCCTTTGTTGGAGCGGTGGTTATCCAGGATCACGTGCAGTCCCACAGAACCGGCGTAATTGACGATCAACGCCAGGATGTCGCGCGAGTGTTTACCGTTGCACTCCGGGCAGGCGCCCGCCCGCGGTATGGGATTGGTGCGCCACATTTCATCTGAGTACGGGATGCGAATCGTATTGAAGCCAAACGCCTTGATCCGGTCGATCATGAATTTGTAGTCCTTCGACCACAAGCCATGGGCGACCGCATCGCGCGTCTCGAATCCAAACCAGTTGACGCCGGCAATAATGAACTCAGTCCCGTTGGGCGCCAGGATGCGATTGCCGCTCGTCCGGAACCCGCCGGGGATACCGCTGGGCGGCGCAGGCGAGGCTGTAACAGTTGGGGTGGGCCCAACAGGTGTAGGCGTCTTCGGAGTCGGTTTCGCCGCTGCCGCCGGACTGGACATCGGCCCAGAGACCAGCAGCGCGAACACCATCGTTACGGTCGCGAGCACTGCCAGAAGTCGTCGTATTCCATAACTGTTCATTTGGATGCTCCTCTCTCGGATAGAAACGTTTCCAATCGGCGGAATCTACGAGCTACACTTACTTAAATGCAACACTCCGCAGATCCCTGGCGGGCATGCGGAGTGCTGGATTGCATTCGATTGGGGTGCGAAGATCTTGGGCAACTACCTGCTCCTAGATTGGATTTCGCAGACGCCACATACCGATATTTTACTCCAGAATCGTGACGTGACGGGCGCCTGATCAGCCTGCACCAAGCGAGATGTATGCCAGAGATAAAGCAGGAACAGATTATTTCTTGTGGATGGCGGTTTACGGATTGGACCCAGAAGTTGTCCAGCAATCGCAAGGAACGGCTGTTGATCAGTGAGATGGGCAGTGAGAGATTTGTAGCCGTTTTCGGGTGACGGCACGATTGCCCAGGCAAAATGGTTCATCAGCGACCTCGATTGAAATCCATGCAAAGACCCTAAGGGTTTGCCAGGCAAACCCTTAGGGTCTCCTTCTTTGGGAATGACCTTTCAAACGATTATCATTTCTTGTAGAAATATGCCTGATCTCCTACTTCCAGGTACCCCGTAAAGGGAGATGACCAGTCCTTTTCCTTATCCCGTCTGACTTATTTTCCTTTTCGGTTTTTTTTATTCGATCCTGCCGAAGGATTGGTACTGCCTTTATTAAAAGGAGCATCTTTGGCATGCACCAGTGCCTGCACTGGTGATGAGCTTTCGCCCGTACGTGCATTGGAGGAGCCACGATTATTGTTGTCGCTTGTACCGGATTTTTTAGGCTTGCGCTTACTAACACCTTTGCGTCCCATTTTTTCTCCTTGTTTGTGAAATCATAGAATTACAGGTTGGATTTTTTTGTCCGGCTTTTCCGAACTTTAGAAATCTTCGAGCTGGCTTGTCGGTCCAGCGAGGCGCGCATTAATTCGCTGCTGGGGGGCTGATCTCCAGATCTGTGATGCGCTTGTTGATTTCCTCCCTGGTACGTTCGTGGGTATAGCCGTACTTCACCTGCAGCATCATGGCATACTTATCGCGCGTAATAGGCGACCTTGCCACCTTATTAAGATCGTCCTCACTAAATAGACTCCACCACACATTGAATTGAGTGGGAAATTTGCTCCCATTTATTTTCGAACACGTCGTTTACAGCTTTATTCATCTTCATGGCGTACTTCTCCTGATTCATATGGCAGTAAGCAATCCCGGATTCGTTTTCCGGTAATTGGCTTCGCGCTCTGCTACCCGCTTAATAAATTCATATTCATCAATGACCACAATCGCGGGCATTTGTTGAGCAGAGAGTTGTAAGGCAGCCTCATCTCTGAGCTTAATATCGTCAAAGACTTTTAAGAAAGCTCCCACGCCTTCGCGCACTAGCGTGTGATCATCAACCATGTCGATATCTACAGGTGGAGTGGACAGAACGGGAGGGGTATCACTGTAAGCAACCCTTACCAAAAGTTTGCCCTTCTCAATGAAAGGGAAATCTATGTGCGTCGGTACTTTGCCGAGCCGGGCGCGGTCTAGGATAAAGGCATAGCGGAGCCCATCACTGTTGCAGGAGACGACCTGCACTTGTAGTTCATTGGCGAGATCATGCAATACGCGTGAATCGAAGTAATTACTGAAGGGGATGGAGGTATGTGTGGCGATATATCTGTTATTGAGTATGCCAAATAGTACTACCATTCCGGTGCTTGGATCCTGGGTTAAGCGCCAGCGTGTAAATCGTGGCAGCAATCCCCATTTTGTCAGGACTGTGGATACCTGGGCTCGAATTTGCCGTGCTTTTTGAGCGAAATGCTGTGGATCAATCGTCTCTATGGTCATCTTTGTCCTTCTCATCACTGTCCAGCAATTTGTCCTTGACTTCATCAAGCCATTTTTCCACCTGATCGTTCGGCTTTGTGACCTGATAACCGGCTTCGGTAACTTCACCGTCAAAATACGGCAACGAACCATGGTGGTGATGTGGCACTTCGACCGCTGCAGCTTTCAACCTGAGAATCTCGAGAATACGTTGGTTGGCTTGCTGAATTTGTAGCCAACGCCAGTATCCCCAAAGAATCAGGCCTGCCAACAGGAGGAGGATCATCGGAAGGCCCCACATCCAGAGGAATGTCTGCCGCTGCTCTTCACGTTGGCGGCCCTGGTCAAAATACCATTGGGATGTCGCGGCGGCAGATTGGCCCTGTGTGGCAATCATATTAGCGATGGCGGTCTGTGTGCCGGCAGCGAGGTCATTTTTATATTGTTGATTCAATACAGCCTGTGCACCCGTCGTCGCCACGTCGGCCATCTGGGTCTGGTGGATCGCATCCGCGGTCATCGCAGCGCTTTGTGTTGACCCAGCCGAATTGAGGGTTGCCTGTGCATTGGCGCGCACAATTTCAGCAGTTGCTGCGATCTGAGCCGCAATGACGTTGGTATCGTTCTGCTGCTGGGTCTGGACCGCGCCCAACGTTGCGTTGGCTGCATTCACGGTCGCCTGTGCATTGGCGCGTACAACCTCGGCGGCAGCTGCCGCTTGTAGATCGGCACTGATATGCTGCTGGGTCATGGCGACGGCTAGCGTTGCTTGCGCGCACGTCTCACAGGGTACACCGAGTTGCGCTGGCGTGAGCATGAACTGCGACGCAGAGGGAGGCGCGGTCTGGGTTATACAGGCCGACAGGGTCACTAGCATCGAAACCGTTCCATAAATAAAGACAACGCGCAAATTGCGGTACTGAGTGTTCATGCTAATTTTCAATCCAGTAAACTGTAGAATACTTTTTATTTTCCATTGGCTTGTGAAATTTCCTTAACCATTTCCGCGGTCTTTTCCAGCTGGTTAACGCGCGTTGTCCTATCTGCCTAGGCAATGATGCCTACGATTTTATTATTGTCATCCGCGACGGGAAACAATGCCTGCCAGCTTTTGCTTTTGCTTATCTTCAATTACCCCACTTTCATAGTACAACAAACACTCCCCGGCTACATCCATCAGCCGGGGAGTGTTTGTCTCCCCCACCTGGGGGAGACTTGGCCAACCATTGCCTGGCTGCTGTCTGCGGGGGAACTGAGAAATGTCAAGAGGGACCCTACGGGTTTGCTAGTTTGGAAGACTTTCTCGCCTCTTATGACGAGATATTACCTAAGAAAACCCTCAGGGTCTCCCTCTTTTATAGGGTGGAAACTGGTAGTAAAGAGCGCGCTGGCACGGGTGCTATGATAATTTCGGGGTTCGGTTTCAGATGTATGCCAGAGATAAGATAGACACAGATTATTTTCTTGTGGATGGCGGCTTTACGGATTGGACCCAGCAATTGTCCAGCAATCGCAAGGAACGGCTATTGATCAGTGGAATGGGCAGTGAGAGATTTGTATCCCTTTTCGGATAACGGCACTGATAGGCTGTACCGGTATCCCATACTCTGCGCCCCGGAAGCAAACTTCTCACTCTGTATCAGGGCGGGGAGTTTTCATTTATGCGCTCTATGATAATTCTTATTCGCCAACAAGTTCTTTGAAGCGCGGATCATCGCGTATGTTATCGAAATCTGGGTCTATCCTCGCCCACTGCCCAGTAGCTTGTTGGCTTTGGATCCCAATTTCGAGAAGCCTCAGAGCCTGATCAGTGTTCCCAAGAATACTCTCAAAGCAAGCTCGATTATATTCAGGTTCCATAATCGCCATTTGTCGTGCCATCTTCGCCTGCTTATTTGCTTCGGCACTTCTTCCTAGTTTTCGCAAAACATCCGATAAAGATGCCCTTGCCAGGACATGATTGGGGTAACTCTTGAGCGCTTTTTCATAATCCTTGATTGCGTCCTCCAGCGCGCCCTTAAGTTGTAATAGGTTGCCTCGATTGTAAAAAGCTTCTGTTATTTCTTCGGGAGTTGCCTCAGCGCCGAGAACCTCACCAAAATCTGCTAATGCGCCATCAATATCACCCTGGATTCTTTTGACAACACCGCGATTGATAAAGGCTCTGGTCGCATGAGCATTGAGGCGAATAGCTGTATTGTAGTCCGAAATCGCTCTATCTAAATCACCCTTGTCTCGGTACACGTTACCTCGGTTGTTATATGTTTCTGCTTCATCTGGCTTCATACCAATTGCTAGGTCGTAATCTTGGATTGCATCAGCAAAGTTACCCTTCTGACGCTGTGCAATTCCACGATTGTAGTAAGCATCATAACTAGGGTTCAAGCGGATGGATTCCGAAAAACAACGAATGGCCTCGTCAATGTCATCACTTGAAGCAAATACATAACCCCGCCCAAGCCATTCTTGAGCAGCAAGTTCATTTCTTCCAATGGAAGGAACCTCGTCTACAGCAGCTTTCTGAATTCTAGTAATCGCTGCGGCCTCGTCGGTCAGAGCCTGCAAATGAATATCTTCCAGAGCAACATTTAGATAACGACGGCGAAGTTTCTCAAATCCCTCTTCCATGTAGTCAGCAATGAGGCGAAGCCCATTATAGGTACTAAGGGATTCAAGTTTACCATTCAAGAATGGTTGAACCGTAGCACTGCCAAAATCAAAGCCCTCCAACATGACTGGAATAATGTTCCGTCGCTCAACTATCGCTGTTTCGATTTCTCTTCTGAGCCAATCGCCAGGTTCATTACATCGTTCTAGCGTAGATGGAGCGAGGATAACAACAAAGTGGGCCTTTGCTCTGATATGATCGATAATTGCTCTTTCAAAACTCCCACTGTCAATACTCTGATAATCCATGAAAACATCAAACCCGTGATGGGTAAGGTCTTGATATATACAATATGCCCAAGGGAAGTTTGTGCGGCGATAACTGATGAAAACTGTCTTTTCGATCCGCGCTGTCATACGATGCTCCTGCTGTCTACAATAATAGCATTATGCAGTGATAGCCCAGAGGCCTGACTAATCTCTATGGAAGCCCCTATATTTTACGTTAAACAGAAGTGAGGAACCTTGCGATTTTATGTGTAATAAACTCAACGAACTATCATCCTAAACTGAGAAAAAGTGATCTGAAATATACGGTAAATGGGGAAAAGGCACCAAGGGCTTATGAGTCACCTAACCTGTGCCGTTTAGGTTTTGATTTTTGACGCCCAGCACATTGCGCATTTCGTCCGAATAGGCGGTAAACCGACTGTACGTACTATAATGGCTCCATGGTCGCGTCTGCGCCAATTCTTGCCACAAAGTTTTATATCCCCATTTCTGCCTAAAGCCATCGTCCGTACTCGCCTGATCGAGCGCAGGATTATTGCCGAGATGGTAACCGCGGGGATAGCTGGGCAGTAGCGATCCGCTCCAGACTAACAAAGTCATCGTTTCACTAAATCCAGATGTACAGGATAGGCTTTTTCATGTCAATACCCAAGGCACAGGTTTTCCTCGATCGAAATCGAACCATTGCCCCCATATCCCCTTTGCTGTTTGGTGGATTTGCGGAACACATGGGTCGCTGCATTTACGAGGGAATCTATGATCCCAAGTCACCCTACGCGGACGAACGCGGTCTTCGCCAGGATGTGATAGAGGCGTTGCGCGAGCAGGCGTATACGGTGATCCGCTACCCGGGCGGCAACTTTTTAAGTGGGTATCACTGGCTGGACGGTGTTGGTCCGAAAGACCAGCGCCCGCGCCGGCGCGAGCTTGCCTGGCAGTCTTTAGAGACCAATCAATTTGGCACAAACGAATTTATGGAATTCTGCCGGACCATCGATGCGGCGCCAATGCTGGGAGTCAATATGGGCACGGGAACGATCCAATCGGCGTCTGATCTCGTGGAGTACTGCAATGTGGCAAATGGCACCTACTGGTCAGACTTGCGCGTCAGTCATGGTGTCCGCGAGCCTCACAACGTACGCTATTGGTGTGTCGGCAATGAAATGGACGGCCCGTGGCAGATCGGTCACCTGGATGCAGTGGCATACGGCAACAAGGCGCTGGAAGCCACAAAAATGATGAAATTACAGGATCCATCCATCAAAACAATTCTATGTGGGTCCTCTCATGACCAAATGCCAACCTATCCAGACTGGGATCGCACAGTTCTTGAAATTGCCTGGGACCATACGGATTACCTTTCCATGCATTATTATGCAGCCAATCCAGAGGATGATACAGCGAGTTATCTGGCTCGCGCGGTTCACCTAGAACGCTTTGTGGACACCCTGGAAGGAACCCTGCGCTATGTAAAAGCCAAACGGCGCAGCCAACACGATATCTATCTTTCCTGGGATGAGTGGCAAGTCTGGTATAAGGGTGACCCCATGCACGGAAACTGGACGGAAGCTCCTCATCTAGCGGAGGAAATCTATAACTTAGAGGATGCAC
>JAICQC010000128.1 GCA_025938055.1 Anaerolineales bacterium
AGGCGATAGGTGTACGTCGTCCACACCTCGCAGGTATCCACCTCGATCAGGGCGTTGTTGATGACTCGAATGTCATTGATGTAGCTGTCGTAGTAATCGATCTCCGAGAGCGAGACCAAGCCTTGCTGGTTGAGTGAGTTGATCTCCAGTGCCAGGCTCTCGAGGATGGGACCGGTCATGATAGCGGATGCGATGGATGCATCGCCGCTCCCGTAAGCTTCGATCTGCAGTTCGATGGCGCGCGTCAGAAACTCGCTGACCTGGTCTTCCAGTTCGGGCGGCACATCGGCTTGTTCGGGGAAGAACGGGTCCGTTCCCTGTTGCACTTCCTGCCCATCGCTGACGCCGTCCCTGTCCATATCAGGGTCAAGCGGGTTCATGCGGTTGACCACTTCCACGCCGTCCACCAGCCCGTCGTTATCGCTGTCGGGGTTATTCGGGTCTGTGCCGGTGACCAGCACTTCATCGTCGTCACTGATTCCATCCCCGTCCGAGTCCTGTCCGGCGCTGGGCGGAGGGGTTTCGCCCTGCGACGGGACTTCGGGCGCCGGGTCTGGAGCGCTGCCCACGCCATAGATGGCTTGCACACCTGCAATATCATCATCACCGAGGAAGCGGTGCGGTCCGCCATAACTTGGGAACATCAGCGCCGAAGGATCATCGCTGTGCGCTAAGCCCAGTGTATGACCGATCTCGTGCGCGGCGACGGTCAGCAGGTCTACGTTCTGGGTCTCGCTATCCACCCAGCGCTCGTCGTCGTCGAAGTGCAGAAATACCTGGCTGTTGTCGTAGGGATTGGGGAAAGAGGCATGCGCCAGCACGTCGCCGGGTCCGTCGAACGGATCGCCGTCACCATGATCCCCGGCAGCCCAGCCGACGACGATGTCTGCGGCGGAGCTGTCTGCGCTTTCGGTGAAGGTCAGCGAGGTTTGCTCTGCCCATAACGCAAACGCCCGCCTGACAAGGTCGCGCTCCGCGTCGCCCTCCAGTTGACCGGTGCCATTGACAAAGACAAACGTAATATCCCGCTTGTCCCAGGCCGAGATGGCTCGATATTCAGAGAATGCGGCGCTCTGGTTCACCGGACTCGGCAGGTCGTCGTAACGATAATCGGGGTCTACGCCGGGTTCCGTTTCAGATGAAGAAACGGGAGATACAGGAGATGGAGAAGCAGCAGGGATCGTCAATGAACAAGCCAGCATCAGGCTTGAGATGAGCAACAGGATTACTTTACCTCTGTGAAACGGTCGTTTCATATAGGTGCCTCCAAAGGATTTCACATACCAATATATTGTGCGCATTTATAGCATACGTCACGCGGCTTTACAACGCAAGCATGACCAATGAATGCATCAGCCGCAATCCCGCCAGTATGGTAGAATGCCGATTATGAAAATTAGGAGTGAACCGCTTGTGATTACCTCCAGCGATTCGATCCTCGAGAAGCTGGATTTCAAGCCTTATCGCAGCACCGTGGAGCGGCGGGTCGTTCCATTCTTCCCTGCACCCGATGAACCGCAGAGCATGTTGATCGACACGCCCTGGGGCACGCAGTTGACCGCCCGCAAAGGGGATTTCCTGGTCAGCGAAGTAGAGACTCCGAACGATTACTGGTCCATCGATCCAGTCATTTTCGAGGAAAGTTATGTGATCATTCGTCCCGGTTATTGTGTGAAGAAAGCCGTGACGCTGCTTGTGCCGCTGACGGATGTGACGGGCGACCCTGACCGTCAGGTGACGGTGGTCACACTCGAGGGAGCGGAGACGGTACGAGCCGGAGATTTCTATCTGGCGAAGGGGATCAAAGGCGAGATCTGGCCCTACCCAAGAGAAAAGGTCAAAGATGTCATGGTGCCCGTCGAATGAGCGACGGGCATTTTTTATTTATTCAATTGCTGGTCGAGTACCCCCGAATGCTTTCGAGGGGTATACCGAGACCGCAGGTTTTCAATACACCTCTCGCTTGCAAGTCATTGTTGGTCTCGATACCTTCGTACTCGACCAACGGATGCTTCTATTTTTTCTTACGCGTCCCTGTCTTCTTCAGCTTTTTCCTGTTCGAAGATGATTTCTCTTTAACTGCCTGTTCCCTGGCTGCCCGGATCGTACGCACCAGCTTCGCCGGATTGATGTGCTCCACGATCCCGCCGGTATCGCGCATCAGGTCCACCATGTGCTTGACCAAACGGGCATCCATATCCCCGGGGACTTCGCTTTTGCCGTCCCACAGGGCGATGAGCCGGACTTTGTCTATGCCGCGCCCGAGGGCGGAATACAACGCCCAGCGGTTGTTGCGCTCATGGACGTTGTCGCCTTCCTTGGGCATGCCCACACAGTCCGGCTGGTATAGCTCGCTGACGAGCGGATGGTTGCGCATCTTATAGAAGCGTTCCACCCAGCCCTCGCCGCCCGGGTTGACGAAGTCTCGCACATACGGCGCTTCGAACAGAGGGAAATACGCCTGCACCGGGACACCGCGCTCGACACAGCTTTCCACAAAGATGATCTCGCTGCCGGCGTCCATGCCTGTGGTTACGGCAAGGTCATCTGAACCGGGGTTGTATTTATCGAGTACAGCGTTTATGGCTTCCCGCACTTCGTCCTCCTTATCGGCAGGGAAGTGATTTTCCTTTTTCCTGGCGTTGTTGATCATATAGCCCACAAAGACGAAGGCCATGCCTTCCTGCTGGTCAGGCTGTTCCTCTGGCATCACTTTCATTCGCCCCTTTTTTGTTTCCGCCTCTTCCACCTGAATTTCCTTGTGGATGCGCCGTAACTCTTCCTCGATCACGTCCATGCCTGCCTGCACAAACTCGCGGCGGATATCCAGCGAGCGAAGGATTTCAAGCTGGGCGAGCGATGATTGCAGGTAGAACTGGTTGCGGCGTGAGGCGGTGAGCGCCTTGCGATAGGCGCGAGAGACCTGCTGTGTGACCTGTGCCGTTAGCACCAGCAGCTCTCCCAGCGAGATGAACGACCAGTAATCTGCCTGCTCGTCATCTGTTTTGGATTCCAGCGCAAAGACCAGGGAGCCGCGCAGTTCGCTCAACAGATCGCGCACTTCCTGAATTTCAGGGTCCGGGTGAGTCGTATCCTCAAACTGGTCTGCGAGGTAGATCAACACCGTCCCGAGCGTGTGCGCGTTGACGCCGGGGTAGAACTGGTCCAGGTCTAAGCGATAACCGCGCAGATAGGTCTGGAAGGATTTGAGCAGCCAATGATAAGAGTCGAAGGCTGTGCGCAGGCGAAGTTCCTTCTTCGGGACCCACCTCCAGGAATCGACCCACATCTCCTTATAAATGCGCCCGAGATAGGCGACGGTCTCTGTGTCACGCGGCATATCTGCCAGCAGACTTTCGATCTTGACGATGGCTTCGTCCACTTTGCCCAGGCGGTTGAGATTGAACGCCTCCTCCCGCCGGAAGGTCAGGTTCCTGGCGTTGACTTCCAATCCCTTGCGGTACTGGGTGAGAGCCAGTTCATGACGTCCCAGGTTCGTGAGTGCCATGCCTGCTTCGAGGATCGCATCTTCCTTGATCAGCGGGTTCTTAATCTCCTCGGTCAACAACAGGATGTCACCAATGCGCTTCTGGCGTCGTGCGATAGTGACGCGTTCCTTCCACTCATTGTACTCACGCCAGAATCCTGTGGCGAGCGGTGTCTCGAGGGTCTTGCGGTCAGGCTCCTTCAAGCCGTCGAGCAGGTTGAAGATCGGGCTGTGGACCGTGTCGATGTCCGAAGCCCAGGTATCGCGCATCACGCGTGAGATGGCAGCCTTATCTTTTTCCAGGAACGCCGGGTCCGGCACGCCTTCGGGCGTGATGTGATAGGGAATGGTGCGGACGTTGAAGACATCGAACGGCATATAGGCGCGCCCCGCCTGGATGTGTACAATGCCGCGCTTGCGGAAGGCGTGACGAATGCCAAGCTCATAGAAGACGTTGGCATTGTCGATGCTCATGTCTGCCACGCACAGGTCCGCCAGCAGCAGTTCCTGGAACATGTCGGTCAGGATATCGCCGCTGGAGGTTTCCTCGTCAGCACGAAATGGTTCGAAGCCCGCCATCTCGAGCGACGGCTTGATCAACTGGGTATAGATCGCATTGAAATCATACAGCGAGCCGTCGGCGCCCTTCTTCCTGCCAAAGGGCATGATCACGAAGGCGTGCGGGCGCACCTCCGGGTGGATGGCGCCTGAGAGCGCTTCCGGGTCCGTGTCACGGTCAAGTGTTTTGGGCTCGGGAGTCGTCTTCACAGGCTCTTCCGGAACGGGTGACTGCGGTGAAGCCGGGCTGGGAGTTGTTTGCATGACTGGCTCAACTTTCCTGATCAATATCTACGAGCCCATTTTCGTGGATGGTCATCCCTTCACATCATTTGTTTTCGGATAACGTGCAAGGATCGTATTCAGTTCTTCTGTGGTCGTATCTCTGCCGATCTCCACGTGCGCAAAGTCCTCTTTGATCTCTGCAAGAGAGGACATGAATGCAGAGGCGCGTTCCTTTACATTTTCAACCGTTTCTGTGACAGCCTGGCTCATCGCTTCAAGCTCCTGCTGGACCAACTCAGAGGAGGCTTCCTCTGCCAGCGAGCCAAGGACTGC
Source organism: Anaerolineales bacterium (assembly GCA_025938055.1). The sequence continues at coordinate 4,604 of JAICQC010000128.1, forward strand.
CTGGAAGGTTTCGTCGACTTTTTCTTCCACCTCGCCGAGGGTTTCACGCGTGAAGTCCACGAGGTTGTCCTGCATGGCTTGTCTGGTGCGCTCCGCCGACTCGACCGACTCCCGGATGACGCGGTTGACCAGGCTGGCTTCGGCTTCCAGGCTGTTTTCCCGCAGCGCCTCCTGCATGGACTTGATATATTCAGTGTTCTGCGCCCAGAGGACATCCTCACAGCCGCGCACCATTTTGTTGAACTCCACCGTGGTACGCTCTTCGGGCTCCAGGTTCACCCAATGATCATAGAGGATCGTGAGTTCCATGACGACCTTACTATAGTTGCGGACGATCACGTCAATATTGCGCAGCTCCTGCCAGCCGATCAGCGCCGAGGTGACGGAGGCCGTCAGCGCGACCCAGATGCTCAGGCTAAAGCCGTTCACCACATCGCCCCACGCGGCAAACACCGTGCCCAGCCCGCCAGCCATAAGGATGAGGATCATCAATCGGTCACGTTCCACTTTGTAGTCGTTGATCTCTTTGTTATGCCAGGCAAGCTGGTCTTCGAGCCGGTACTTGAAATATTCCTCGCCTGTAAGATCGGCGAAGCCCGGGTCGCTGGCGGGGTTATCAGGATCATAGTTCGGGGGAATCTGCCCGTTGTATGATTCAAATGAAAACTCGCCATTCAAGCCCTGATAGATCTGGCGTTGGATCTCTGCCAGCCGCTTCTCGAGATAACTGCGGCGGGATTTTTTCTTCTGCAGAATGGTGCGGTAGAAATAAATCTCTTTCTGGATCTCTTCGGCGCCAGCGCGGGTGATCAGCCAATCGCCGTTGGAGTATTTTTTGGATGCGACCGCTGCCACAATGGAGGCAAGAACTGGCGTCGCAACGAAGATCACCTTCAGCAGCAAACCGATGACAGCGGAACCTTCCTGAATGAATCGGCTGTCGATCAGAATAGCCAGCAGTGTTGCCAGCACACTCAGGACGGCAATCCAGCGGCGTGTACGATAGTGCGCCGCCGATCGCTTTTTGGACATGGCATCCAGGGTTGCCACTCGTGTCCAGGCGAGGGTCAGTATGGGAGCGGGCTTCGGGGCTTCAGTTTCCATGATGGGTTCCTCCATGAGACTTCTGGATTCCATTTAGCGGGCGACGAACCAGGCAGCGATGAAGCCTTCCGTCCCGCGCGTATCCCGGACCTTGATCCATTGATTGTTCCTGCCGATCTTGCCTTCGGCGTCCGGCTCGAGGACGGTCAGCTCTGCGCCCAGCCGCAGGCGCTTGATCAGGCTCGCGGCGGTGACGACGGGCTGATGGCGCAGGGCAACTCCCTGGGCAGTGGTGCGCACCTTCATCGGACCGCCATTATTCGAAACCGTCGTAGCAGCCGCCTCGGGTTGCTGGGCTGTGGAGCCGCTCGCATATCTGACATACCAGGCTGCCACGTACCCCACCATGTTCGAAGCGTCTTTTACTTTGAGCCATTGTCCTTCCACGCCCACTTTGGGGATCGCCTGGCTTGCAGGTTCTATACAGATGACCTGCTCGGTCACAGGCAGGCGCCTAATCAGCGTTTCGGGCGCGATGACCGGCTGGGTGCGGAAGGAAAGCTCCGCGGTAGGCACGAATGCCAGAGCGCCGGGGGGCAGTTGTTCGGCGTGTGCAGTGCCGGGCGTCTCAGAATCGGTTGTGTCCGTGGAAGGTGATGGCGGCTGTCCCTTTCGATCGGAAGCGTACCACGCTGCCACGTAGCCCTGGTCCCCATCAGGATCCTGCACGTTGATCCACTGACCATGTACGCCCAGCTTGGCTCGGGCTGTTGCTTTGGGCTCGAGACTGGTGAGTTCCGTCCCCATGACCAGGCGCTTCCAGAGGAAGCCGCTCAGCGATGGCTCGGCGCGCAGGGCGAGGTCATCCGCCGCCGCGTAGAGTGTCAAAGGATCTTCCGGGAGCGGCACCCGTGTCATCTTGGGAGGCTCGGCGGGAACGGCGCCGAACGAATCGAACCACAGGACTGCGCTGATCTCCGTGTCGAGCCTGGCGCCGTTATATTTGTAGCGGCTCGTCAGCAGGACTTCCTTGCTTGGACCATCGCCGCCGTATTTATACGGATCGTAGATCACATAATCCTTGCCTTTTTTCTCCTTCACCAGCACAAAGTGAGTCTGGATTCCCACCTGTTTGTTCCAATCCACCTGCAGAATGACCGGCTTGCCCGCTGCCACTGCCTCGTCGATCTGGGCGATCGGGGCAGGGTGGCTCTCACAGGATTGCATGTCGCGGTAGGCGCAGTTGGGCCACACATAGGGCAGAACGCTCGGGATGAAAAACGCTCCCTGAAAACCGCCAGCCTTCTTCATCTTCTCATTGACGGTTTCGGGGGTTTCGTTATAGCCAATGCCGTTCAGCATCATCGTGACCGAAGTCAGCAGACAGCCCCAGCCGCCGATGGTCTCCGACGAATTGCCGAGCCTGGTATCTTTCCACTTTTCATCGTTCTGGTAGAGATTCTGGGTTTTGAACATTGCCAGCCTCCGTGACTGAGTGACGAGCGGTCTGTGAATGACAGGTTTTGGGTGCAGGACACAAAGGATTTTACTCCAAATCAAAAAGTATAAAAATGATATTTAATGCAGGTTCCGCTCCTGCTCTATGAGCACCAGCTTTTCCCTGGAAAACAGGAGGAGACAGGCACTGTGTCAACAGCACCTGTCTCCTGATGGGAATTTCTGAATGTCAGGCTGAAAACTTGACGAGTATTGACTTATTTCACATACCTGTCAAAGAACTCGATGGTACGCTGCATGGCGGTGCTGAAATAGTTCGAGATATTGTGGTTGTCGCCGTCATATTTGTATAGCTCCACGTACTGGTTGGCGTTGAGCATCTCGTAAAAAAGAAGTTCCGAGAATTCCAGCGGCACATCTTCGTCCAGAGTGCCGTGATGAAGCTGGATCGGCCCCGAGATCTCGTGGACGTAGGAGTTTGCAGAGATCGATCTCCAGAATTCAGGGTTCTCTTCGGGCGAGCCGAATTCCTCCGCAAGCCGGGTGCGCCATGAACGCGGGTTGGGCGTGGGCGTGACCGATGATCCGGGTCCGCGGCGCCAGCGCGTCAGCATGTCCGGGTAGGACGCAACCACGCCTGCCCAGATCACGCCTGCCTTGATGTCCTGGGTGACGACCATCGAGCGCAGGGTGATGTATCCACCCATCGAGTGCCCCCACATGCCAATGCGGTTCGGGTCTGCGTCCGGGTAGCGCTTTATGGCGCCGACCGCGTTGAGCACATCCACCGTGTACCCCGGGCTGCTGTACGCGCCGCCCGGTTCGCCTTCAGAGCGGTCGTGCCCGCGATAATCAGAACGGAAGACGATATAGCCGCTGCGCGCGATCAGGTCCACGTAGGCGATGTAGCGCTCTGTTGTGCGGTAGACGTCCGGCGGAATGAATCCGTGGTTAAAGATGATGACCGGCCAGCCCGTGGGCGGTTTCTCCCCATTCGGCACGGTCATCAGGGCGTAGATTTTTAGTCCTTCTGAGAGATAGGAAACATAAAAGCGGCTGTAATTCACACCGGGGTCAAGCACCGACTCGATCACAATGTCGCTGCCGGGGTATTCCAGGGCGCGCATTGCATCGATCTGGAGAGGATGCAGAGGCGCCAGCGTTGCGGTGGGCAGGGGAATTGCCGTTTCCGTGGGGAGCAGAGTGGTGGTCGGTAGAGGCAGCGGAGTGTCTGACGCGGCAGCGATAACACTCGTTGGCGCGACCAGGGCAGGACTATTGATCCCACCACAGGCGCCTGCCAGCAATGACAAGATCAACAGGGACCAGAAATAGTTCGGTTTTTTCATTAATTGACTCTCTTGAATCTCCAGGGTGCTGCAATTCCGTATAAGAACGTACGTGGAATTCACGAGGGTGGATTTCCATTTCCTGACGCCGCGCAGGCAAAAATAATTTCCCCATTCTAGCGTGAAACGATTAGAGGATCTTTAGACCAGGCGTACACTTTATGAACCTTGCGAGGGTGTTTAAATGTAAACGAGGCAATCCCTCTCCTCGAGCTTTGGAATCCACTTGGGGATGGACAACGCCTTGTTCCAGCGCAAGTCCAGCTTTTCAAGGTTTGGCAGTCTGGCGATGCCTGCGGGCAGGGTGGTTAATTGATTGGCTCTCAGGTCCAGGAACCGGAGGTTCGTGAGCTTTCCAATCGAATTGGGAATCGCTTTTACCCTGTTGTTCCTCAGGTCAAGATCGGTAAGGTTTTTCAGCCGTCCTATGGACTCGGGAAGAGTTTCGAGCATGTTCCCTTCCAGCATCAATTTTCTGAGATGTCTCAGTCCCCCAATCGCTCCCGGAAGGGATCCCAGACTGTTGCCCATCAAATGCAGTTCCCGGAGGTTCGTCAATTGCCCGATCGACGCTGGCAGCGTACGAAGTTGATTGTTGTATAACCGGAGCTCGATGAGGTTTGAAAGTTGCCCTATACCATCCGGCAGGTCGGTAAGCTGGTTGTCGGTGATGTTCAGATAGGCGAGAGATTTTAATCTCCACAATGAGGCAGGAACCGTATGAAGCTGATTATTGCTCAGATACAGAAACTTGAGCCTTGTCAGATTGCCAATCGATTCAGGCAGCGCCGCCAGCTCGTTGTGACCCAGGTCGAGCATCGTGAGATCGACCAGCTTTCCAATTACGTTTGGAATCGACCTGAGTCCGTTCTCGCCCAGATTCAGCCATTCCAGCGCCGTATTTTCCCAAACGGATTCTGGTACCTTGCCCAAACCTTGATTGTATAAATCAAGTGATTTTATGCTTAAGCTGTCCAACAACAAATCACTTCGCGGCAGGCTTCGATTTCTTGACAGACGTTGCGATCAGTTCCTTTAGGACCTTTGTATCCACGTCCTCGAGTTTATTAATATACAGACAGCCTTTGCCCATCTTGTACTTCCCTAGCTTTGTCAGTTTATCCGAGTCAAACCCGCCCATCATGTATAAGGTCAGGTTTTGGGCTCGCGGTGAGAAACCGGTGATGAACCAGTCGCCTTCGCGCCCTGATTTGTAAACATAATGGTAATCGCCAAACCCGATGATACTCGTGCCCCACATCTTCGGTTCGGCTTTGGTTGCCTTCTTCATGATCTCCAAAATCTGATAGCAGTCCTGTCGCTTGCGCTCGTCCTTCACCCCCTGAAGGAACTTATCCACACTGGCTTTCCTGACTTGGGTCTTTAGTTCTGCCATGTCTCAACTCCTTTGATCGGGGTTTTGGCGGCATTATAGCATGAGGCTATAGATAGCTTAACCAAGTTTTGGATGGATGAATTTGCCTGTAGGTCTGGTATCGCCTGCAAATCGGGTAGAGCAGCAACACCACGATGATCCAGATCACGTACACCGCGCCCAGGCTCAGACCGAAGCTGCTCAAGCTTCCCGACCGTAAAGCGCTGGTAGAGAGGATGTATTCGCTGGCATCGCGTCCCTGAATGACGAGTAATAACATGGCAAGAGCGTGAATGATGTAGAGATGAACGATGTAGAAAAAGAACGGAACCCTACCAAAAACGATCACGTGTTTTGGAAGTCGTTCCTTGCTTCGGTCAATGGCTGACAGGAAAATCAATGCCGGTCCCATCGTCATCAGCAGAAACTGAAGCGAGGGTGGGTACTTCGTCGTGTTCAGAAATGACATCAGCGTGAAGAGAGGCAAAGCCTGCGTTTGCCAATCGCGCGGTTCGCCGTACAGGTGGAGCCCGCGCAAGGCGATGAATAACAAAGTTGCTCCGATCCCGATTCCCAGGAGCCATCGCTTTCTTTGCTCAACAGGGACGTTTTTCTGATACAGGGTCCCGAAGACGTACCCTAATGCCATCAAGCCCATCCACGGCAGGACGGGATAGACGATGTTAACAATTACCGGATCGGCTGCCCCGATGACAACCGTATGCGGCTGGTGGAGAATGTACCAGAGCACATCCCGAGCCGCCGATCCCTGAACAGTAATGGGATCAAGCAGGTTGTGCCCGAAAACGAGGATGATGCCGATGATAAATATCAATTTGTCTGGCAGGAACACCAGCGCCGACAAGGCAACCATGCTAACGCCGATCGCCCAGATCACCTGCAGCAGACGGAAGCTGTAGGTGATGTCGAAGGTCCAGGCAAAGTTGACAATGAAAATCTCGACGAAAATCAGCCAGAGCCCGCGCGTAAAGAGAAACCAGGCA
>JAICQC010000522.1 GCA_025938055.1 Anaerolineales bacterium
GAATAGAAAGAAGTTTCTATATAAATAAAGATTGTAAAACATGGTGAATCCGCCAGGTCGGCCCGTACCCTGGTTGACCACCAGCGGGACAAGAAAATACTGGAACAAACCGACGATACTAAGTGTCAGGTTATAAAAAATAACAGGTGAGATCATCGGGAAGGTGACCTTCCAAAACGTCTGCCAGCCATTTGCGCCGTCCACTTTGGCTGCATCATATAACTCGGTTGGGACGCCCTGCAGACCTGCCAGCATAATTAACATGGCGTTGCCTATCCCCCAGATGCCCATAATGACATACGTGGAATAAATCCAGCCCCACTCCTCGGCGCCACTGTTTGCCCACAGGGGCACACTGTCTCTTGACATATTCAGGACATCCACCAGAAAGCGGTTGATCCAGCCGGTCTGCGAGTTGAGCATACCACCCCACAGGAACACTGCCGCCACAAACGGGATGATATACGGCATGTAGAACAGACTGCGGAATAAGTTTGGTGCTTTCAGGTGTTTGTTGTTCATCAATACTGCTATTCCCAGCGGTAAAAATATACCCACGGGAAGAGCAATTAATCCAAATGCTAGGGTAACCCATAATGCGCCGGGCGTACCGCCTCGAAACCAGGTAGAGGGATTGACGCCAGCCTGATTGTCATTCCATAAACGCACATAATTATCAAACCCGACCCACTTGGGCGTGCTGGCAATCCCATCTGTAATCTTGAGGTTAATACAGGTAAAGATCAGTGTGGCAATGATCGGAATCAGTGTAAATATTAGGAATCCAAGAAGCCATGGAGAAAGGAACCACATCCCCTGCCTGAGTTCTCTCCGCGCCAGAGGCGACATGTTACGAAAAGACTTGAGAGATGGGAGTGAGCTTCTGAAGTTGGAAAATTGCTCGAGCATGAGTCTTCCTTTCTCTAAAATTGGAGAAGTCTGGGCGGGTCAACCCATCAGATTGACCCGCCCAAAGTATACTAGCAAATTACTTCGCGTAAATCGCGTTCAAATCGTCAACCATCGTCTGCCATGCTTCATCGAAGTCCAGTTGATCGGGAGGAGTGTTCTGAAGCAGATCGAAGAAGGTCTGCTGGCGGGCCCAGGCTTCGTTCCAGTTGGGCTGCCACTGCTCCGCGCTGGGGTTATCCGGGTAGGCGAGACCGGCATTGAAGACTTCCCAGGTCTCGGCTGTGGTGAACGGATAGCGTTCGAGCAAACCGTCAATGTAGGGCTGCTGGAACTCGGGGTTGGCGGGCAGACCGCTATAAGCAGCCGGGACATCATCCGTGCCAATAACCAGGGTCTGAACGCCTTCGGGTCCGATGAGGTAGCTCAAGGCTGCAAAAGCTTCCTCGGGATTCGGCGTGCCTTTCCAGATGCGGATGGTATCTGCGTCGACGCGGCCGTGAATCTCGCCATCATCACCCACGGGCAATACGCCAGCCTGGAATTCAAAGCCAGCGTCCCGGAAACCATCCAGACAACAGGTGTACCAGAGCGGGGTCATCGCCATAGCGGCTTTGCCAGAGTTGAACAGGTTGCCATTGCCAAATTCGGGGGCACCAGCCAGAGGACCGGGGGCCATGAAGGGCTGTTCACCCCACATGCCGTCGTAGACCCACTGGTTCGCTTCCTTCCAGCTATCGGGCATCGCGGATTCGTAGCTGCCTGGGGCATCGCCAGAAACGATGTCGGCGGCGCCAGCTCTGTAGCTAGCCTGATAGTTAACGTGGGTCTGCCACTGGTTGGCGAAGCCCACTTGGACCATCTGAGTCGCATCGAAGCCTTCGTCGGTTGCGTTCGCGCCGTTCACATCCACTGTCAGGCGCTTGGCAACTTCGGTGAGGGTATCCCAGTTCCATTCCACTTCTTCACCATCGAGCACATAGGGTTCGCCGTATGCTGATGGCGGATATTCAAGACCAGCCTCGTCGAACATGGAAGGCACGTAGTAGATCGCTGCGGGGAAGACGAGGTAGGGCAGACCCACCTGACCTTCTTCCGTCTGATAAAACTCGATCAGAGCCGGGTCGTAGACACTGGTATCGAAGCCGGAAGAGTCGATGTAAGGGGTCAGATCAAGCCACTGACCGAAGAAGGCGTTCGAACCACCCCAGCCTACCGGACCGATGATATCGGGACCGGCGCCAGCAGCAATCTGCGTAGCGAGGGTGTCGCGGGCTGAGTCGAAGGGCACAACTTCGAGCACGAGTTCGATCTCATCCTGAGAGGCGTTGAAGTCAGCAACAGCCTTTTCCTGCGCGGGGAGCTGAGCAGGATCAGTACCGGTGCCGAGACCAACAAACCAGCGGATTTGAACCTTGTCGCCGGAGGCGGCAGGTTCTTCTGTCCCTGCGGGTTCCTCGGTGGCAGCAGGTTCCGTGGCTGCAGGTTCCGTTGCCGCAGGTTCGTCTGTCGCTGCAGGTGGCGCGCCACCGCAGGCAGTCAGAGCCAGCGAGGCGATGATCAACAGAGACAGAACATACAATAGTTTCTTCATGGTGAATTTTCTCCTCTACTTAATTAAGGATTTGGATTGGTGATTCGAAAACATTGGCAGAAAACAGATATGGGTGCGGCGATCACCTCCTTTACAGGATATGGGACTCATGCTTGACAACCACATGAACGGCGGAAGATGATTTCAGTTGGTAAAACGACTGCACCATTCGAAGTTTGATTTTCCAAAAGCTCGAACAGTCGTTCCGCGGCGATTTTTCCTACCGACTCAGTCGGTGCGCGAACCGTGGTCAGGGGTGGGTTCAGGAAGGGAGCAAAACCCAGATCATCAAACCCAATCACAGCCACGTCCTCCGGGATGCGAATACCATATTGGTGTAGTGCTTTCAAAGCACCGATGGCGGCGTCATCGTCACCTGTAAATACAGCATCGAACGCGACCCGCTTTCCGTTGGCGAGAAAATCATTCAAGACCTC
>JAICQC010000605.1 GCA_025938055.1 Anaerolineales bacterium
AACTATGGCTTGAGCGGAAGGTCTCTGCAAAAGACTCTGTTACAGCGTCTTATACAGAATGACTCCAGATAAAACCCTAACTTGCGGTTTTATGAGGAAGGGTTCCGCATAAAACCCCAATTTGGGGTATTTTACGGAATGGTTCCGCTTAAGTAGCTTTATACAGATTATACGGCTACCTTCCCGAAAAAAACCAGAGAAAATCATAACAATTCCCGGCGCCATACCTTTTCACTCAATACACGCGCAACAACCTGAAAAAGAAACCGACCCTGTACAGAGGGTCGGTTTCTTTTTGGAACACCAGGAACTGACGGTTACTTTCATGCCTTAAAGAATTCTATCAACACAGGCGCCAGCGCCTCTGCCGCGACTTCGTGCGATTGCCCTTCCAGCGTGCGGTGCTGCCCATTGGGAATGGCTTTTGCCAGTGCCATGGCTGTGTTTTGCATGAATGACCACTCGCTCCCGCTGCCGTTCATGACCAGTGTTGGCACCTTGACTTTGGCTGCCCGTGCAACAGGCAGGGACGCTTCCTCCCCGAGTGCGGCGGCATCGTAGGGGAGGGTCAGTCCAACTGATTCCCACAGCGGCCACATGGGATGCTGTCGCATTCCCTCCACATCCTCGGCGGAGGCGCCCACCAGCATCATGAAGAGTCCCACAGCGTCGCCCCCGCGGCCTTGTGCCATCAATTCGTTCAACTGCCGCCGGTATTCTCTCCATCGCTGCCGGGATGCATCGTCGTCGTTGTAGGGTGCCTCGTACAAGACAAGTTTCTTCACCTTGCTTCCCAGAGCGAGCGTTGCTTCGAGTGCCAGCGCCGCGCCGGAGGAGATCCCGTACAAAGAGGCTGAGCCGCCTGATGCATCGATGAGAGCTTCGATATCCTCGATTTCACGCTCGAGCGCAAACGGCTTGGTGTCCGTGCTGTCGCCCCGCCCGCGGCGATCGTAATGGATCACGGTGAAGTGCTTCGCGAGCAGGTCTGCCAGCGGCGCCATGCCCTGGTCGAACGCCCGGTACTGCAGAGCCCCATCCACGAGGATGACAGTCGGTCCCTGACCGGATTCGTCGTAGGCGATGATCGTTCCATCTTTTGAAGTGACTGTTTTCATATAATGTATCCTTTTACTTTACGACTCGATAACCAAGGTGTGTAACACCAGGCGCCTCGACCACACGTATACGCTCCAGAGTGATCGGTTCGATCTCCAGATTTTCGAACAGTCTCACGCCCTTCCCAAGCAACAGGGGCGCCACGTCGATATGGATTTCGTCCACCAGACCCAGGTTGAGCGCCTGCTGCAGGATGCTGGCAGTGCAGATGACCACATCCTTATCGCCCGCAGCCTCCTGTGCCTGCCGGATGGCGCTCTCGACCCCTTCCGTGACAAAGATGAACGGCGACCCTTCATAAACCCATTCCTGCGGGGCGTTATGGGTGACGATAAAAGCCGATGAGCTATTCGCGCTGATCTTCCCCGGCGGATGCCCGCCCCAGGCTCGAGCAATATCAAAGGTCTTCCGTCCCCACACGCCCGCGCCGTAGTTGGCCATCGCCTCTTTCAGGAGTTCGGCGCTCTGCGCTGAGACCTTGAGCATCGGGGACCCACGTCCTACTGAAATCTCGGTATTGCCGCTGAAATACCAGTTGAACAGCGCCTCGCCGC
>JAICQC010000272.1 GCA_025938055.1 Anaerolineales bacterium
AATGTACAAAGGCCCACCCATCGCAACACAAGCTGGGACTGGGCGCGCTTCGAGACCTGTGCCCACAAATGGGTGGACGTGAGCGAAGGCAACTATGGTGTCAGTTTGTTAAATGACTGTAAATACGGGCACGATATTCATAAAAATGTTATTCGTCTCACGCTGCTCCGTTCCCCGACGATGCCCGACCCCATGGCAGATGTAGGTGAGCATGAATTCAAATACAGTCTGTATCCACATATTGGACCCTGGAATGAAGATACACAACGCGAAGCGTATTTGCTCAACGATCCAATCATTGTTTATCAGCGGACCAAAGACCATGGACAATCGACAGCGGTCAATCGTCTGTCGTCCATGGTCACCGTAAGCGAGCCCAACGTCATTATCGAGACGGTCAAACGCGCTGAGGATGGAAATGGGATCATCGTCCGTTTGTATGAGAGCCAGAGACAGCGTGGACTCGTTCAGCTGCGCGCGGGATTCGAGGTGCAAGCCGCCAGGGAGACGAACCTGCTCGAGGAGAACGAATCCGAATTAAGCGTGGAGCAGGATTCTATCCAGCTCAACCTGCGACCTTACCAGATCATGACCATACGGCTAAAGAGCAAGTGAAACCTGCTTTGCGGAATCTCAAACTCTGGATACGTATATAATGGCAGGAGACTTAATTTGGATTGAGGGATGTGCCGCATGAAAGATGTTCAAGAGTTTGTTGCCCCGCTGATCGAAAACGTTGAGCGGGTCATTGTCGGCAAGCGCCTGGCAATTGAATATATTATGGTGGCGCTGCTTTGCGAGGGACATGTGCTCCTTGAAGATGTACCCGGCTCTGGCAAAACGATGCTGGCGCGCTCCATCGCAGCCAGCCTTGGAAGCAGTTTTAAGCGCATCCAGTGCACACCCGATCTGCTGCCAAACGATATCACCGGCGTGTCGGTTTTCAACCAAAAAAGCGGCGAGTTCGAATTCAAGCCCGGTCCTATCTTCGTTAACATCCTTCTTGCAGATGAGATCAACCGCGCCACGCCACGCACGCAAGCCGCGCTCCTGGAGGCGATGCAGGAACAGCAGGTCACCGTAGACGGTGTCACACGTGACCTGCCGCGCCCGTTTCTGGTGCTGGCGACGCAGAATCCGATCGAATATGAAGGTACCTTTCCACTGCCGGAGGCGCAGCTGGATCGTTTTCTGATGCGGCTTTCGATCGGATATCCATCACGAACGGATGAGCGCCAGATCCTGACCAATCTCTGGCGCGAGCATCCCATTACCAGGATTGGCAGCGTGGTAAACGGCCAGGAGCTTTCCACCCTGCAAAAGCGGGTCTGGGATGTGAATGTAGATGGAACCCTGCAGGACTACATCGTTGCACTCGCGGATGCCACCCGCAACCATCCGGATGTGTCGCTGGGCGTGAGCCCGCGCGGCAGTCTGGCGCTGTTGAAAGGAGCACAGGCACTGGCTGCCATTCGCGGACGTGACTATGTCGTTCCGGAGGACGTCAAAACGCTTGTGCCGTTGACGCTCGCACACCGTCTCATCCTCAAGCCTGAGGCGGAACTGCGCGGGCACACTGCGCACACGATCCTGAAAGACGTATTGGAAAAAACACCTCTCGATCTGGGAAGTGTGGATAACTGAGACCTCTGGATATGTTTAGCACATTTCTTATTCTGCTCATTGTGCTTTTGGTGATCGCCTCGTTCATGCGAGGCGACTTTGCTTTGACGCTGGTCTATCTTGTTGTTGGCTCTCTTACCGCCGGTCTGTGGTGGAGCCGCCGCGCACTTACACAGGTCGAAACCCGGCGCCGTTTTAATACGCATGCCTTTCTGGGGGAAATGATCGATATCGATCTGCATGTGCAGAACAAGGGCTGGCTGCCCGTCCCCTGGCTGGAGCTGCACGAAACCCTGCCGGTCGCGTTGGTGGGACCCAACAGTTTTCAATCGGTGATCCACCTGGGTCCGCGCTCTGATGCGCATTTTGAGTATTCCGTCGAGGCGCGCAAACGCGGTTACTATCCGATCGGGCCGCTCTCCATCTCCACGGGCGATATCCTCGGCTTAAGCGATACGCTGCAGGCAAAGAGCCCGGCAGAAGCTCTGGTCGTCTACCCCAGGATCATCCCGTTCACATCCGTGCAGATCCCCTCGCGTTCGCCGCAGGGGACGCTGCAACACAGCATGCCGCTCTTTGAAGACCCTACGCGGGTCTTTGGCAAGCGAGGATACACCTCTGGCGATTCGCTGCGCAGGATCGACTGGAAATCCTCCGCTGCCAGCGGGCGCCTGCAGGTAAAGGTCTTCGAGCCATCCATCGCGCTCGAAACATTCCTCGTCTTGAATCTCAATGCGGAGGATTATTACTATCGCAGCCGAATTGACTCGACGGAACTGGCGATCGTCATTGCCGCCTCCATCTCCAACTGGATTGCTGGAAAGAAGCAAATGGTCGGGATGATGGTCAATGGGCGCGACCCACTCGCGACCGATAGCAGACCGCAGTCCATTCCGCCGCGCAAGGGAAAACAGCACATGATGCGCCTGCTGGAAACTCTGGCTCGCGCGGAGACCATCGACAATTCCGACTTGGTTCCCTTGCTGCAGCAACAGCGATACCAGCTTGCATGGGGCACAACCCTGATGGTGATTACAGGGGAGGCAAATCCTGCGCTGCTGGATGAACTTTACCAGGCGCGTCGTGCCGGGCAAAACGCGCTATTGATTCTGGCGGGCAGGGATTCTACAGATGAGGCAATCCGAGGGCGAGCAAAGACCTTTGGCATACCTGTCTTTTCTATTGCCACCGAACGCGACCTCCAGATCTGGATGCAGGAATCGAGACATTCATGAATCCAGGCGCCCCCTCGAGCGCAACTCGTAACGAAAAGGTGTTTCGGTCCCTCGGTTACGGGCTGGTATTCCTGACGATGGCTTGTGTTGTAATGACAATTGGCGCGGTCATCCGCAGCCTGGTGCCAGGATGGCATTCCGGCATCCTGGCAAGCATCATGCTCTTCATCGTGATCGACAGGCTCTATACCTACCAACATTTGAAATCCTTGGCTCCTCTGAGCTCAGAGTGGGCGCTCGCGTTCGGCGCGCAGTGGGTGTTGATCATCCTGCTGATCCGTATTTTGCTTTCGTATGCAAACGGGATGGATTCGTTTCGAGAAGACATATTACTTTTTTCACGCGGGCATCTCCTCGAGCTGTTCACTCTGGAGTTTGTCGCGGGGTTATTGCTGGCATTGCTAGTCTGGTATATAACCGGCCAATTTATGGACCTGCTGGATGAGATCGGGCTGGACCAGGCTAGGGCTTTGCAAGACGCATCCATGCCGATCCAGACCGAGGCGGTGCCTGCCCATCAGCGCCTGGTGAATCTTGTATTCAGCCTTGGAATCGGTTTGGTGATCCTGACCGCTCTGGCGCGCGTCGATTTGGGTACGATCGCATCCAATGCCGATGGGCTGCCCACTCTGGAGTTTAGCCGCCTGTCAGGGGGGGAAGCCGGTGCTTTACTCTATTTTGTTTTCGGTCTGGCATTATTGAGTCTGAGCCGGTTAATGTCTCTGCAGACCCATTGGAATAGACTGCACATTCCTGTTTCATCCCAAAACCTGTACCGTCAGTGGGGGATGTACAGTCTGTTCTTCCTGCTTGCGCTGGCGGTGTTGGTGAGTCTATTGCCAGCCGGTGACAGTCTTGGATTTTTCTCAGTACTGGGAACCTTGTTTGACTTCCTGATCAGTATACTTTTCTTTATCGGGCAAGTGATCTTTAGCCTGATATTTTTGTTGTTTAGCCTGCCCTTCATGCTCATGGGTCAGGACGCCCCGATCTCCAACCCTCCACTTGCGCCGCCACCCCTGCCAAATTTGCCGGTGCAGCCTCAGGCACCCGCGACCAGCAGCGCAGTCTGGGCGCTAGTTCGATCCATTCTGCTATGGGGATCGCTGCTGGCGATTCTTGTCTTTGCGTTCATTCACTTTGTGAGGCAGCATGGTGGACTGCGAGCCGCGTTACGCAATTCGCGCGTGACCAACTGGCTGATCCTTGCCTGGCAATGGTTGTACAAAAATGTGGAGAAAACCGGCGGAGACCTCTCGCGCGCTATTGCAGCGGGATGGCAAAGCCTCGTTTCGCAGTTGGAGGGGAAACGTATCCTGCCGCGCCCGGGCTGGCTTAACCTTCGATCGCTCGATCCACGCCGACAGGTGTACTTCTTCTATCTGGCAATGGTCCGTCGCGGCGAAGAGCAGGGGTTGAGGCGTAAGCCGTCGCAGACGCCCTCCGAATATGCGGCTACTTTGGAGCAAGCCTTGCCCTCGGCGGGTGAGGATATTGACGCACTTACCGCGGCGTTTGTGGAGGCGCGCTATAGCCGCCAGGCAGTTGATCGTGGAAAAGCACAGCTTGTCAAAGCCACATGGGAGCGTATCCGGCGTGCATTAAGGGACAAATCCAGGAATGAAAAGTTCGAGAAGAAGTAATCGGCTAACCCTGCACTCTGTCGTCGTACCGCATCGCGATTGCCTTCTCATTGCGGTTTAATTCGTTTTGCATAACATTCCTACTTTTGTTCGCGTTCTTAATACTAGACCCATTTTCGAAACTTGGCGGGGCGCCTGAAGAGAGTTGCCAAAGGGTCAGGGTTGTGAGGTTGTCGTATTTGAAACGTGAGAGAAGGAGTTACCATGCAATTTGATGATTTTATACGTGGGGTTCAAGAACAAGCCCGGTTAGATTCACGAGAAGAGTCCATAGAAATCACCAGGGCTGTGCTGGAAACCCTGGGGGAGCGCGTGGATCGAAAGGTCAGGAATGGGCTCGAGGCCCAGCTTCCAAATGAGTTGAAGGTATTCCTTCTGGCGAGAGAAGGCAATAATGATCGATATGATCTGACGGAGTTCTACAACAGGGTAGGAGCGCGCGCCGACCTGAAATATCAGGAAGCCACCGAACGGACGTGGCAGGTACTGTCTGTGCTGAGGCAAGCCATTGCCGGAGGAGAGCTTCAAGATTTATTGGAAAGTTTGCCCGGCGAGTATGCAAAATTGTTTCAGCAGGAACCACCTAACCCGGCATTGCCATAAGAATTGCTCTGTTCCAATAAGAGAAGCATGGCGTTTCGCTGACGCGGTCATAGCAACATTACCCTTGATAAGGGATGTTTTACCAACCACTGATTCCCGCAGGTGATTGATATTCCGATTAGAATAACCGGGAAGTAAATACCTGTTCAAATGGACATGTCTGACCTGTATATGGACGGTGAAAAGGACACTTCTTGAGTAAATCTGTGAAGGTCGAACCCCCCATTCAGTGGATCAAAAATAAATTCAAGACAGCTTTTACAGCGGGCTCTCAGCTCGAGGAAATTCTGCCAGCCGACCTGCCGCGGAAGATCCGCGGTTTTCATCGCCAGCTCCCTGGCTACCGGATGAGTCCGCTCAAGGGACTCTCAAATCTTGCCGCAAAGCTCGGCTTGGGCGGGATCTGGGTCAAGGATGAGTCGGCTCGTCTCGATTTGCGCTCCTTCAAAGTGTTGGGAGGATCGTACGCGATCTACAAGCTCATCCAAAAGCGTCTGGGGATGGAAGATCAGGAGCTCTCCTTTGCCGATCTCACCAAAGGGGCCATCCGGGAAAAGCTGGGTGATATCACTTTCGCCGCCGCGACGGACGGGAACCACGGGCGCGGGGTGGCATGGTCTGCCGCGCAGATGGGATTCAAATCTGTCATTTATGTCCACAGGCTAACGTCCCAGGGGCGCATCCGTGCCATTGAACGCAGTGGCGCGCGTGTTGTGGTGGTGGAGGGGAACTACGACGATGCCGTCCGGCAGGTGTACCAGGACGCGCAGCGCAGCGGCTGGGAAGTGGTGTCGGATACATCCTGGGAAGGTTACGAGGCTATCCCAAAATGGGTCATGCAAGGGTACACAACGATGCTCAGCGAAGCACAGGAACAACTGGCTGCTCAGGGGTTAAGCCATCCCACGCACATCTTTGTGCAGGCGGGAGTCGGTTCACTGGCTGCAGCGACCATCGGCTTTTACCACAACCTGTTTGGCGCGGACGGAATTCGCTCGTGTGTGATCGAGCCCACAAAAGCCGCATGCCTGTATCGATCCGCGCAGTCCGAGGATGGATTGCCTCATACCGTGGAAGGCGACCTTGATACGATCATGGCGGGTCTTGCCTGCGGCGAGCCCAACCCGATTGCCTGGCAGATCCTCAAGGATCGAGCAGACTATTTCGCGATCTGCCCGGATTTTGTCGCCGCGATGGGGATGCGTGTCTACGGTATTCCGCTCCGA
>JAICQC010000179.1 GCA_025938055.1 Anaerolineales bacterium
GCACAGTCCCAGAAACATGAATCCAATTGCGATCCACACATTAAAACCTTGCAACCTGACCCCGCCTTTGCCAATCTGTTTCAACCATTCCTTCTGGCTTGGGCTGAGTTGTCCATGTTTGTTGTCTTTCAAGTCGGCTTCAGTGAATTCAAACATGGCTACCTCTCCACTTCCACCTTTACTTCGATGATCCGGTCCAGCCGGAAATTTCTCTCTGCCTTACGCAAGTGGCAATGTGCCTTCAAGTACACATAGTCTGACAAGCCCATCACCTGCTTGGGCGTGATCCAGCGTTCGGTTTCGATGCCTTCACCGTTTACATAACGGATAAACATTGGCTTGTTGCTATAAATAGCTTCGCCCAACTCGGTGGGAAGCTGGATACCGTCGTTGGGCCAGACGGGCGAATTGTAAATGCCGATGTATTCATCGAGCGGTTTATTAAATTCCTTGAGCGAATCCATCAACGCGAAAAAGACCCCACGTCCCGTGTGCGCGTCCGGCAGGGCGCGATGCGAGATCGTCATCGGAATATGGAAGACCTCGGCAAGGGAATGCAGGCTGTAGGAAGAGAACTCGAAATACTGTCGGGCAAGCAGCAGCGTATCGATCAGGTTAGGAATCTGGATCTCACGCCTGAGGCGGCGAAACTCGCTGTCGAGGAACTGCACGTCGAACTGGGCGTTATGGCAAACGACCACGGTCCCTTTCAGCCACTCCACGATATCGTCTGCTGCTTCGGCAAACAACGGCGCGTTTGCCAGTTGCTCGTCTGTGATGCCGCTCGTGCTCGCCGCTCCCAGTGAGAGCGGGTATTCAGGGTTGATCAGCATCTGCACCTGCTGTTTGACACGCTTCCCTTCGGTCAGGACAATGCCCACCTCACAGATACGGTCGCCAAACCAGGGCGAAAGCCCAGTGGTTTCCATATCGAGAAAAGCAAAACGAGCGCTGGAGAGATCAAACATAAATAAGAGAATAAGGTCTGGGGTGCTTCGTAAAAACTACCACCTATTTTAAACGGAAAACGGCTTCCCCGACTCATAGGTTTCAACCTGCCGATCGCGGTATACGGTCACGTGCCCGCGGCCGTGAACCGTCCATGTCCCGGCGCCGTCGTCGATCATCCCGGTCTGTTCGTCGATACCAATTAGCGTGACCCGGGCAATCTCGAGCAGGCGCGACGCCCAGCTTTTGCCAAAGGTGTTGTGATGCGGCAGGACAATCGAATTTTGGACGAGATTCAATCCGTCAAGGACTTTTCCGTGGCTCTGATCATAGAAGAATTCGCACATCACCATCGCGCCTGCGCTCGAGCCCGCAACGACCGCGCCGTTATGATAGGCTTCGAGCACAGCCTGCCAGGCGAGGCTTCCCTTGAGCGTTTCGCCGAGATAGCCCGTGAAGCCTCCAAGCATGTAAATGAGCCTCGCCTCACGCAGGGACTTGGCAATGTTCTCATCGCCTGCGCTGACCTTGTCGATCAGAGGCAGGGAAATCACATCGGTCGCGCCCAGGCTCTGGAACCAGTGGACGCCGTTACTCCCCGCGCGCTCGTGATTGTTATCCGGCGCGGCAGCCGCGGGGATGATGCGGATTGGGGCGTCTGACCCGCCAGCCAGTTGTATACCTTTCAGGTCGGGGTCCCGCATCCGACCGCCAAACTCCGCGCCGCCTTCGAGAAGTAAATATCCCATAAGCTTAAGCTCCAAATTCGTCGAAAGGAATCTTTTTCAAATGATTTCCCAGAGCCTGTCGTACATAAGGAACAGTGTTTAACGGCAATTGATCGACATCCACCCAGCACAGATCGTCGCATTTATCAGGCTCTGCGTTAAAGGGTTCGCCGTCCCATCGATAGACATGGACAAAGAAATCCACGCGTTCATCCTCCATATCCCCTTCCATACGATGCATGACAGTTGAGAAGCTCATATTCCCGGCATCCAGTTTGATCCCCACCTCTTCCTGTGCTTCGCGCGCTGCGGCAGCCATCACTGTTTCGCCGCCATCCAAATGACCCGCCGGGACGCTGTACTGTCCGTCTGCATAGCCGGTATTGAAACGGCGCAGTAACAAAACCTGCTCCTCACGAAAAAACAACAAATGCACGGTCACCGGGAATTTTGCACGCATGTACCGATTATACTTTCGCGCCGGAGGATGTAAGATTAATAAATGCAGACCCGCCAAGAACGTATGATGAACTTTAAACTGACGATTTTCTCCGATTACATCTGACCGTGGTGTTATGTCGGCCAGGGTGTGGTCGAGAGGTTGAAAGCGGAACACAACGTGGAGGTGGAATGGCGTCCGTTCTATCTGTATTTTGACACGCCGCCGGAGGGCAGAGATCTACCCGAACATGTGAAACGGGCGCGCACCAGTGGTTCAGAGGAGCGCTTGCGCCAGATCGCAGACTCCTACGGCATGGAATTTGTCTCCACCCAGCGGATCTACAACACGCGCCTCGCTCATGAAGCGACGGAATACGCGCGCCAAAATGGCAAAGGTAATGAATTCCACAAAATCGTCTTCCGCAAAGTGTATACCGAGGAACAGGATCCCAGCCAATGGGCTGTACTGCGCGCTGCGGCGCAAGAGGTGGGTCTGGATGCTGATGAAATGCAACGTGAGGTGGAAAATGAGAAATACATGGCAACCGTCGTGGATCAGGTGCGCTGGGCATATCAGATCGGCGTGACGGGTGTGCCGACCTACGTGATCAATAACCGCTATGCGATTGTGGGCGCGCAGCCGTATGAGGTGTTCCAAAGCGCGCTGGAACAGATTATGAATCAAAAGCCCGACGAATAATTCGCCGGGCTTTTTGTTATCGAGTCCTGGCACACCTTCTCTAGTGACCGCCTCCGCTTTCGATCTCCCCGTTATAGATCGACGGATCAGGTTCTCCTTCTACCTGGAGTACGCCCCAGGCGCCGCGATCCACTCGAGCCAGCGCATGATCCACGAGGACAAAATTTCCTGGGTAGTCCACCTGGAACTCAACCACTGCCGCGCCACCTGCAGGGACGATTGTGGTTTGCAAGCCTTCTGCAGGAGGAGTCACCAGGTCACCTTCACGGTACACACGGTCGAAGATTTCGCCGATCACATGGAAACTGGAAACGAGGTTGACGCCGCCGTTCCCGACGTACATACGAACCGTCTCGCCGACATTGGCAGTCATGTTCCCCGAGAGTGCCCCGGTCCTGCCATTGAAGACCACGTATTGAGGCTTCCCGTCTAGATAGGCTTGTGTATCGAATAACTGAAGACCATCCCTGCCCATACCGCCTTCCGTATAGAACTCGCCTTGCATCACGTAAAATTCTTTATCGACTGGCGGCAATCCACCCTCCGGCTCGACGAGGATCAACCCGTACATGCCGTGTGTCATATGCAGGCCGGGGTTTCCGAATGCACAGTGATATACATACAACCCGGGGTTGAGCAATTTGAACGACATGCTTTTGGTTTCACCGGGGGCAACGATCGTTGCGGCAGCACCGCCCCCGGGACCTGTCGCGGCGTGAAAGTCCACATTGTGCGGATGCAGACTCGTTTCATCGTTATGAATCGACAGGTGCACGGTATCCCCTACGCGCCCGCGAATAAATGGACCAGGCACCGTGTTATCGAATGTCCAGTAATTGATTGTGGTACCGTCTGCCATTTCCGCGATGACTTCTGTTGTGGTCAGGTTGACCTCAATAACACCCTCTTCTGCATAGGCAATCGTTTGCGGAACGTCATTGGGATCACGGGCAATCTCATCAATCCGCTCGAAATTACCGAAGTTTCGGAAGAAGTGAAAGACGTTTTGAACAGGCAGGTTCGGCGCTTCGCCCGGCCCGTATGAATCCAGCACGATTGGATAGGCCGCTGCTGTTGGAACTCCATTGGGTAGAAAAAACGCAATGGAGACCCCGATAAAAATGATAGCGAGCGCAAGTGTGATCTTCCAGGAATTAAATTGACGCAGCACCAGCAAGATGAAAATCGCCGCAAAGACATAGGCAATAATGAGGCCAAAGCCTTCCACCAGATATTGCCACAGGTATGAGATTAGTTCCATATACTTACTCTCCTTTTTGAGCTTAAAAGCCCGTCTAGCACATAATTATGGTTTTATCTAATTCATTATAAAATATCTTCTCCATGCAAATAGTGAATAAATTCACTAAATATCATGTATTTTGTCATATTCTCAACCCAGGCATCCTAAAAGCCCGGCGAACTGTTCATCGGGCTTCATGAAGAAAAGTAATTCTGCCAAATTCTTTTCTTCCTTTCCTCGGGGAGGAACGAGGCAGCACAAGCATAGCGGTTACAAGTCATGATGTCCTCGAGACTCATGCCAAGGATTTCATGTGCAATACGGTATTCATTATTGAGGTTGGTCTCGAGCACCTCGGGGTCATCTGAATTGATGGTCACCTTTACGCTCAGGTCAAAAAGTCTCTTGAGCGGGTGCTCTTCAATCGTCCGTACGGAGTTGGTCAGATAATTGCTCCAGGGGTTTACTTCCAGTGTAATGCCGCGCTCTTTGATCAATTCCACAACCTGCATATCTTCGATGGCATGAATGCCGTGGCCGATGCGATCTGGATGAGTCAGTTCAATTGTCTCTTTTACGAAGAACGCGGGCGTATCTTCCCCGGTGTGGATGGTTACCTTCAGCCCTGCTTCTTTTGCCTTCATCACAGATGGGGCAAAGTCGCGCAGTGGAAAATCCCGTTCACTGTCCGCCAGGTCGATGCCGAGGATGTGATCTCTGTGGTGGATCGCCCAATCTACAGTTTTGACACACGACTCCGGTCCCCTACTGCGGGAAGTAATGGCGATGTAACCGATCGCCATCTCGAATTCCTTTTCGGCACGTTCTTTTGCGCGCAGGAGTCCTTCAAGGCAGGCGTCCCAATCCAGGTTGTGTCCGTGGAATGCCCAGTCTGGCGAGAAACGGACTTCGAAAAGTTTGATATTTTGTTTTGCCGAATCTTCGAACAACTCCCACGCAATACGTTCGACGACCTGCGGCGATGTAATACTGTTCTGAAAGATCGTAAAGGCTGCCAGCACGGCTTCCAGGTTGCGCATCTGGTCATAGACTTTGACGTGCTTATTCAGCTCGCCAGCTTCGTAAGCGGGTAAGCGAAGATTATATTCTCCTGCAATGTCAATAATGGTCTGCGTGCGGATAGCGCCTTCCAGGTGGCAGTGGATTTCTGTCTTGGGGATGTTGTTGTATCTGGGGTCGAAGTTTTTCATGCCGAAAGATTCCTGTTGCCTGTCACGCTGCCCCGCCTGTGCGGGGTCTATGACAAGCGTGACCTACATGGCTAATTTCAATACGGTTTGCAATAAAACATTTGCGCCGTTGACGCAATCTTCCCATTCCGTGTATTCACGCGGAGAGTGACTCGCTCTGCCTACAGAAGGCACGAAGATCATGCCCACCGGGCATACGCCAGCGAAGGATTGCCCATCATGTCCCGCGCCGGAAGGAAGGGATATATGTGTCAACCCAAGTTCATCACATGCACTGCCGAATGCACTCTGTACCTGGTCATCCATGAGAGAGGGAGAATGTTTGCCAAGAGACTCAACTTTTAAATCCAAGCCGAAGCGCTCCGCTTCAGATCTGGCGCGTGCCAGCAAAACTGCGTCCAGTCGTTTGAACTGCTCTTCATGCGGAGATCGAAATTCCAGTGACAGATCTGCCTGGGCCGGGACAATGTTGAATGCGCCTGGCGAAAAACTCATTGCCCCGACGTTGACAACACAATTCGGAAAATCCCTCATCACGATCTCACGCGCCGCCAGGGTAAAAGCGCTTGCCCCCATGGAGGCATCACGCCGGTCGTCCATCGTGGTGGTCCCGGCGTGGTCGGCGCGCCCGATGAAGGACAGTCGATACGACCAGATGCCGACGATCGCGGAAACGATACCAATCTTAACTCGCGCGCGTTCGAGGCGCTTGCCCTGTTCGATATGGAGTTCGAGATAACCTGCCAGAGACTCCCCTGGGCGGGCCGCGCGCAACAGGCTTTCCTCGGATAAACCGGCTCGCTTCATTCCCTCCACAAGGGACTCTCGTCCGCCGCGCGGGTTTTGCAAGGTCTCAGGGTGAAGCCGACCCGCCAGCGCCGCGCTGCCAAGCAGACCGACGAGTGTGCCTTCCTCATCGGTGAAATCGATCGCCTCCAGGTTGACGCTGAGATTTATCCCCGCATCCTTGATCGTTCTCAGCACCTCGAAGGCAGCCATCACACCCAACGCGCCGTCGAAGCGCCCGCCCTTCGGGACGGAGTCGAGGTGCGAGCCAAGGAGTAATGTCATTGCGAGCGGTTTCCCTGGCACCGCCCGTGATTTGCTAAGCAAATCAGGCAGGTGTTGCGAAGCAATCTCCGAATCGTTAGCTGGAGATTGCTTCGTCGCGACGCTCCTCGCAATGACAGGCAGGAATGCAGAATGATTCCCCGCGCCATCCGTACGGAATTCCAGTCCCGTGCTCTCGATCTGTTCGTGGAACCACTGGCGCGCGGCGAGGTGCGCATCACTGAACGTGGGGCGATGCACGCCGCCGTCAATGGTTGCTCCGATTTTTGCCAGGTCATTAAATGCAGTCAGCATTCGCTCTGAATTGATACGCAGGTCGCGTCGCATATCTGTCACGGTGTTCATTTCTCAAAGAGAAATGAAATGACTCGCGGTGGCTTCCCCTCATCTTTTTCATGCCACCATTCATTTAATTTCACCAGTTTGAGGTTATTCTTTGAAGCACTACTCACAAACTCCGAAGTGTGATGCACAAACGCTGGGATTTCAGTAATTTCCTCCTCGCGCTGAAATCTTGCCTTTTTGCCTTCATATTGCTTGAACGGATGAAGTTCGTTGACCAGGAATTTCCCTCCCGGCTCCAAAACTCGAAAGGCTTCCGAGAAAATAAACGAAAGGTCTTCGATATGTTCCAGGACAAGATTGCAAACGATCAGGTCATACACCCCATCCTCACTGGGCCACCTCTGCGTAAGATCTGCCATCGAAAATCGGACATTGCCTGCCTTCACCTTCTTTCTGGCTTTCTGGATCATTCCCTCGGAAAAGTCCAGTGCATGGACTCTCGCCCCAATCTCGGCAAGGAATGTAGTGTTCTTCCCGGTCCCACAACCGATCTCCAGAATGGAGCGGAAATGCTGGCCTGCAAGAGTCGTCCTCATCCCGCTTTGATCGAGGTCGCGCGTAAGGTTTTCATCAGCATCGTACGTCTGTGACCACTCGTTGTACGCATTTTGAATGCCCATCGTTGCCTCTCCAGTCATCTGTTGGGATTGTGAGCGGATATTATATCCAAGCAACAAGAAAGAATAAGTATAATCAGGCAATTCCCGCCATGAGCTACGAACTGGTCAGTCGTTCCACCATCTTGTGCAGAAAGTTCAGCAGACAGTTCTGGGCGAAAGCCCTGGAACTTGCACAATGCTATGGCTGGGAGCCACTGGGCACGCACCCGCCATCACAGGTTGATTTTTATCAACTCAACACAGAATGGGATGGCAGGTATCTCACGAACGACGGTCAGACGGTGAAAGCCGAGGACGCGCGTTCCCTGGCAGCAGCGCTTGAGAAGTCACTGGATGATATTCCTGATGTGAACATTCGGATGGATTGGATCTCAGATGTTTGGATCTATGATGATCTACCCGAATGGTTATCGCCCGAAGAAAGAGCAATGATTGAAGAAGAACTGCAAGATGGGCTGCTCGATATTATGGGAGTCAATCCACTGGAATATTTTGCAGGAGATGAAAAGAAATACTTGAAGGGATTTATCAGGTTTTGCCGGTTGGGCAGTTTTGAGATCTTGTAATCAAATACAGGTGAACACTATGATCGAATTCTCGCAGTTGTACTTTTTCATGGGCGCAACGCTCGCATTGCTACTGGTGCCGGGTCCGGCAGTGTTATATATCACTGCCCGAAGTGCTAACCAGGGACGGCTGGCTGGGCTGGTCTCTGTGCTGGCGATCGAGACGGCAAACTTCCTGCAGGCAGTCGCCGCGACGCTGGGACTCTCAGCGATTCTTTTATCGTCCGCGCTGGCGTTCGACGTGGTGAAATATCTCGGCGCCGCCTACCTGATTTATCTCGGTGTACGCAAGCTGCTTGTGTCTGAGGAGGCGGAGGCAAGTGGGGAGATCAAACCCGAAAGCCTCTCCCGCATTTACTGGCAGGGATTCGCGATCAACCTGCTCAACCCGAAAACCGCGCTTTTCTTCTTCGCCTTTCTGCCTCAGTTCGTGGATCCCAGCAGGGGCAATGTCACAACGCAGACGTTATTGCTTGGCGCTCTCTTTGTGGGAATGGCGATCATCACTGATAGCCTATATGCCCTGGCGGCGAGTTCCCTCGCGGATCGATTGCGAGGCAATCGTCACTTCCAGAAGGGTCAGCGCTACTTTGCCGGGTTGGTGTACGTGGGTCTGGGTATCACCACCGCACTTACCGGCTCGAGGAAGTGATTCTCTCCATGCCAGCGATCATCACGCCGGAACGCCCCGACTCCGCTGAGGCGCAAGCCCTGATTGCCGAACTGGAATCGGAGCTGGCTCCTCTGTATCCATCTGAAAGCCGGCACGGATACAGTGTGGAGCGTTTGCTCGCTGAAGGTGTAGATTTCTTTCTCGCGCGCCAGGACGGAATCCCGGTGGGCTGCGGTGGCGTCCAACGTATGGGTGGTGGATACGCGGAGGTCAAGCGCATGTACGTACGTCCGCAATACCGCGGGTCGGGGGTTGCCGGGCAGATATTGAAGCATTTGATCGACTTTACTCGAAGCCGCGGCATTCAACTGCTGCGCCTGGAAACGGGCATCCACCAGCACGCTGCCATCGGCTTGTATGAGCGCATGTGCTTCGAACAGATCCCACCTTTTGGCACGTACAAGGAAGACCCTCTCAGCCGGTTTTATGAGCTGCGCATCGAAATGGAGTTGCCCTGATGCAAAGCATCCAGCATTCCTTTAAGGTCATGACGTATGATATCGACTTTGCCGGCATCGTGA
>JAICQC010000581.1 GCA_025938055.1 Anaerolineales bacterium
CGGGCTAGGTCTATGGCGGGCATATATTCGATTTACGATTGATGATTTACGATTGACGGTCTACGATTGATGAGTTGAATTGTGTGCAAGGGTAAACAATTCATCGATTTCTGAGATTGGAGTTGCCGGTTCTGCACTGATGAATTCGCTGACACTTGTTTTGAGTTCGAGCATCTGGCTGCATAGTTCCCGGAGAGATTCTATCTGTTTTTCACGCGTCGGCTGCAATTGGGTGAGAGAGCCGCGGATGTATTCCGCTGGTTCTCCGCGGAGTTGCCGCTCGATTTCCTCCACTAATCCATGTAAAACTTCAAGCCAGCGCGTGACAAAGACGTTATCGTTCCGGATACTATATTTGATCGTGATCGCTGTCATCATCCAGAAGAATGCCCACATTTCTGCCACCGCTTTTTTCCTCTGTTCCAATTCCTCAGGTTCAGGCGGAGGGGAGACAGGAATATTTGCCTTGTCGAATAATAACAAGGAATGGAATGGTCTTTCGATGTTCATCTCTGGAACCAGTACCCAGTCGACCATCAGGGCGGAGCCTGCGTATATCACGAACGTGAACGTCCCGCCCGGTGGGGCATTGTTATTGTTTTCGTGAATGAGAGCCGTTTCGCCAAATTTGCTGAAAAGGGCAAGCCGTCCTGCCGTGGTTTTATGGCTGACTTGTTCTTCTCTGGCGCACAGAACGTCACTGTACGGATCGACAACCACGACCTGCAAGTCGAGGTCGCTCACGTCATCTGCATCGCCTCTGGCGTAGCTCCCGGTCAGCCATGCCGAGGCAAAACGCTCATCGGCGGACAGTTCTGTAATGATACTTGTCAGCAACACTTCACGGCTCTGGCGATAGGCTTTTAGAGAAATATTTGTCACCATCAAACTTCTCACCGTCACACCTGCACCCACCGCAGGTGCGGTGTTGCGAGGGCAGTGCACTTCTGCCCGAAGCAATCTCCCGATTAATGAGGAGATTGCTTCGCCTCCGGCTCGCAATGACAGAATCTAGAATTAGTACGCTCTTGCGAAATAGACCTTACGCTTCGAAGGTCTTCCACAGACGATGCAGGTGCCTTCTCCTTCGGGTTGGTTCAAAGGAATGTTGCGCGTGGTGGCTTTGGTGTCTTCCTTGACCTTCGTTTCACACTCGGTCGATTCGCACCAGTAGGCAAATGCCCATCCGTCTGCCAAGATGCGCTTCAGGTCTTCGTAATCTTTGGGCTCATGGATGTTCGCATCCCGGTATTCGGTGGCTTTCTTCAGCAGCGCCGCCTGGATCTCGGCGAGCAGCCCATTGACAGTTTCCGCCAGACTGGTCTGCGAGACGAAGGACTTGCCTTCTCTGCCGGGACGGTCTCGGCGGGCGAGCGCCACGCTGCCTTTGTCCACGTCCCTGGGACCGATCTCCACGCGGACGGGAACGCCGCGCATCTCCCAGTCGTTGAACTTGAACCCCGAACTGACGTTGTCGCGGTCATCCATCTTGATGCGGATGCCCGCCTCCTTGAGCTCCTTGAAGACGCGGTCGGCGACTTCCATGACCTTGCTCTTCTCTGCATCGTTCTTGTAAATGGGAACGATGACTGCCTGGGTGGGCGCCAGGCGTGGAGGCAGGATCAGCCCCTGGTCGTCGCCGTGGACCATGATGATCGCACCGATAATGCGGCTCGAGATCGCCCAGGAAGTCGTCTCGCAGAACTGCTGCGTGTTGTTCTGCGCCAGATATTTGATATCGAACGCCCTGGCAAAGTTCTGCCCGAAGTAATGCGACGTGCCGGATTGCAGGGCGCGCTTGTCCCACATCATGGCTTCGATGGAGGTTGTGATCTGCGCGCCGGGGAATTTCTCGGTTTCACTCTTGGCTCCTTTGAAAACAGGGATCGCCGCCTCGTTGAAGCAGAACTCTTCGTAAATATCAAGGATGCGATACATCTCTTCCATGGCTTCCTCAGCGGAAACGTGCGCAGTGTGACCTTCATGCCAGTAGAACTCTGCCGTGCGCAGGAAGAGCTTGGTGCGGATCTCCCAGCGCAGCACCGAGCCCCACTGGACGATCAGCAAAGGCAGGTCCCGCCAGGATTTGATCCACTTGGAATACATATATCCAATGATGGTCTCCGAGGTAGGGCGCACCACCAGGGGTTCTTCCAATTTTTCGCCGCCGCCATGTGTGACTACTGCCAGTTCAGGCGAAAAGCCTTCCACATGTTCCTTCTC
>JAICQC010000061.1 GCA_025938055.1 Anaerolineales bacterium
AGTACAGCACCCGGTCCAGGTTGCGGCGCGAGATATCAAGCAGCATGCCCAGGTAGGAAGGGATGCGGCGCGTATACCAGATGTGCGCGACCGGTGTGGCAAGCATGATGTGCCCCATGCGCTCACGGCGGACCGCAGCGCGGGTCACTTCCACGCCGCATTTATCGCAGACGATTCCTTTATAGCGGGGGTTCTTATATTTTCCGCAGTAACACTGCCAGTCGCGCTGTGGTCCAAAAATGGCTTCACAGAACAAACCATCCTTCTCAGGTCGCAGACGCCGGTAATTGATGGTTTCGGGTTTCAGTACCTCACCATAAGACCATGAAAGGATGGTGCTGGGCGAGGCTAAACTAATACGAAGTGCGGTCAGTCCCTTAGTTTCCACTGGTATCTCCTCAAACAGGAAGAATTACGGTTCGAGCCTGTCTCTGCACAGCGTGACATCGGCTTGTACGAGAGACAAACAAAGGCAAGCGCTTTGAGACTTTTTTCTCAAGCGCTTGCGAGGTTTTGCTCGTTTTTATTATATGCAACGCCTAAATTATACGCAGAAAGGGAGGTCGAGTCAAGCTTGTTTCGTAAGAGTTACATTAGATTTAGGCAAGCAGTCCTCGCGCAAATGCTAAGAAGCCCTGAATATCGCTAAAATTCGTGACCATGCCCAGGGAAATACGCACCGCGCCCGAGGACCTGCCGTCGATACACGAGCGGAAGTCATCCACCGTCAGGCGCTCCTCGTGGCCCGGCTGAGTAAAGCAGACGTCCAGCTCTACGCGCGAGATCTCGAGGGCGACTTCGCCCGCGCCGGGGTTGCAGAAGCAGCCGGTCCGCAGGGAGATGTTGGCTTCATTCGCTTTTTGCTCGATATAGCGATGATCCAGCGGCTGGTTATCCCGGTCGTAAAAATTGACCGTCACCGCGCCGCCGCGTTCCTCCAGGTTCGTCGGACCATAGACGCGCACCAGTGGGACTCCGGTGCTGTGTTTCATCGCGATCAGGTTCGACAGCAGCCAGCCCGTCAGCGAATGGACACGTTCCCGAATCACATCGTAGCCGATCGCTTCGAGATGCTTCAGACCGATTTCCACCGCGGGAATATTAAGATAATCGATCGTCCCATCCTCAAAGGCGGAGGCGCCGTCTGCCATGTAATATTTATCGCCCTGCACAGAGGCAACGGTGATCGTCCCGCCTGCAAACCACGGGCGGTGCAGCCTGGCTAATGCATCTCTGCGAGCGATCAACGCGCCGATGCCTGTGGGGTAGCCAAACATTTTATAAAATGAGATGGAAACAAAATCTGGTTTAACCGCGCTCAGGTCCAGCCTGCTGGTGGGTACGAGGGCGGCGGCGTCCAACAACACATCCCAGCCATGCTGGTGAGCCTTCTCGATCCATTCGAGGGGATGCTTAACGGACGAAAAGTTGGACTGCGCGGGATAGGCAAAAAGATTGTTGCCACGCTTCGAAGGTTGCTCAAGTTCACGGTCCAGTTGTGAGGCGTCGACGCGCATATCAGGCAGCGCGATAGGAATATAGGTCACCTCTGCGCCGCGTGCATGCGCGAACTCCCTGATCCCATTGACCGAGTTATGGTTGTCGAACGTCAGCAGATAACGCCCTTCGGAGAAGGGATAGGACTCACCGACGAGTTTCAGCGCGCCGCTTGCGTTGGGCGTGAAGATGGCAAGATATTCATCGGGGTCGGCATTGAAAAACTTCAGCACATATTCCCGCGCGTGTTCCACCAGATGAGTTGCGGCTTGCGAAGTGGGGTTGCTGGAATGCGGGTTTCCGAAGACATGCTCGGACAGAATTTTGTTATGGCGGCGCAACTGCGACTCGGCATACAGACCGCCCCCTGTATAGTCCAGGTAAATATGCCCGCCGATATCGAGGCGCGCATATTCACTGGCGCGTAGATCGTCAATGACGTGCGTGCCAGGGAAAGTAGGATACGCTTTGAGAAAGGCGACAAAGTCAGGATCAGGATTTGCCATATCATCCTCCGGCTCAATTTAACCATAGTTTCGCGTTGAGCGGAGACAAAGCGCAAACAAGCATCTTAACTTAACGAGGAGATTGCTTCCTTACAGGATGCTCACCTGCACTGTCCCAGGGCAAGTGTGTCCTGTCGGACGGTGCCAGTGGGCACAAGTGTCGTAATCGCTATGCTCGCAATGACATCTGAAAGACTATAATTACCTCATGCCTCGTATCTGCATTGTGCCGCGCGTCGAAGGATCTGGCGGCGTAACTTCCTTCCGGCTTAAGTTCGAAGAAGGGCTCCGCGCCCGCGGTGTGGAGGTGACGAACGACGCCTCAGAATCAGTGGATGCCATCCTCGTTCTCGCGGGAACCCGGCATCTGTCTATGTTACGCAAGGCGCGCCGGCGCGGGGTACGGATCGTGCAGCGCCTGGATGGGATCAACTGGGTGCATCGCGTCCGCTGGGCAGGACTGCGCTATATGGTCCGCGCGATCTACGGAAACATGAACCTTTCTTTTATCCGGGCGCGGCTTGCACACCACGTGGCGTACCAGAGTCAATTTATCAAACGCTGGTGGGAGGACTGGTACCGCCCCGGGCGCGTGCCTGACTCGGTCATCATCAACGGTGTGGACTTGAATCGATACACGCCGCGCGGGTTGCACGAACGCCCCTCCGGGCATTACCGCCTGCTGGTCGTGGAAGGCAGCCTGGCGGGCGCGCTGAATTACGGGTTGTTTAATGCCGCGGCCTTTGCCAGCGAACTGGCGAAGAAATTTCGAATCGAATTAATGGTCGTGGGGCATGTGGACGCGCGTACAAAAAATAAGTTAAAAGGACAGACAACGTTCCGCCTTCAGTTTATGGATACCGTCCCGCGCGAGCATATTCCGTGGCTGATGCGTTCTGCCCATCTGTTGTTCTCCGCGGAGGTCAACCCGCCGTGCCCGAACTCCGTGATCGAGGCGCTGGCGTGCGGGTTGCCCGTGGTCGGTTTCGATACTGGGTCCCTGTCTGAGCTGGTGCATGGCGAGACCGGGAGGCTGGTGTCCTATGGCGCCAATCCATGGAAGCTGGAACAGCCTGATATCTCCATGCTGGCAGAGGCGGCAAAGGAAGTTTTGGATGACCAATCGCATTTTCGAATGTCCGCGCGTGATCGGGCAGAGAAGATTTTTAATGTCGAGAAAATGGTGGACGAGTATCTCAAGGTGTTACTAACTTAAGCCTTGCGAAGGCTGGTGCGAATCGACAGAGTGCGCTGAGAAAAACCTTCGCAAGGCTTATAAGCTGAGGAGCCCTTATGACAAATGAAGAAATCATCGCGTTTCTAAAAGTCCATCTACAATCCATTCAGGAGAACGACGTACAGACGTATCACGAAACCACCGCCGAAGACCTGACCCTGTACGAGTGGTGGATCACACCTCACCGTATTGACGGTTTACCATTCCATGAATTCATGATGACATCCAACGCCGAACGCGGTGCCGTATTTGGCGCGGAGGGCAAAGCCAAATCGCCGACGCGCTTTGATCTTTCCAATTTGCATATCCAAAACTACGGTGATACAGCCATTGCCAGCTATACATTGCTGATTAGCACCGCTTCCTCAGAAGGCGTGAAAGTAGCTTCACACAACGAAAGCCGCGTGATCGTCCGGCGCGATGGCATATGGAAAGTTGTCCACGTGCACAAATCGCCCGCGTGGCAGGCTCCGCATATCCCTTCATGATCCATTTCGCCGGCAGGCTTGCCATCCAGCAGCGCGTGCTCCCAAGATACCGTGCGCCGTTCTTCGACCTGCTCGCCTCCGCCTGTGACGGTGGAATGAGTCTGTTTACGGGCTTACCGCGACCCGGCGAAGGCATTGCCACTACAAACCAGTCACAACTTACGAATTACAAACAAGGGCAGAATCTGCATATTTTTACCGGTTCACTGTACCTTTGCTATCAAGTCGGATTGATGAACTGGCTTAAGAACTGGAATCCCGATGCACTGATCGTTGAAGCAAACCCACGTTATCTTTCCACCCCCTCTGCTGTAAAGTGGATGCACAATCAAAACAAGCCGGTGATCGGATGGGGGCTGGGTTCGCCGCCCGTTCATGGATTTCGAAAGCAACGCAGGCTTTCATTTATCAGCCAGTTCGATGCGCTGATCGCCTACAGCCAGCGCGGCGCAGAGGAGTATGCCGCACTGGGGTTTCCGCGCGGGAGGATTTTCGTTGCCCATAATTCGGTCTCAGCGCCGCCGATATTCCCCCCTGACCATAGTCCATTGACCATGGACCATCCCACGATTCTGTTTGTGGGCAGGTTACAGGCTCGCAAGCGGATCGATCTCCTGCTGCGGGCGTGTGCCCAGTTGAATTCTCACCCTCGGCTCCTCATCGTTGGAGAGGGACCGGAACGTGAAAAGCTCCAGTCACTCGCCAGCGAAATCTACCCGGACGCGGAGTTTCCCGGAGCCAGGCATGGAGCGGAGCTAAAGCCTTATTTCACGGAAGCCGACCTCTTCATCCTTCCGGGGACCGGTGGGCTCGCCATCCAAGAGGCGATGAGCTACGGGCTTCCCGTCATTGTTGCACAGGGAGATGGCACGCAGGACGATCTCGTCCGAAAGGAGAACGGCTGGCAGATCCCGCCGGGTGATTTTGAGGCGCTGGTCTCCACAATGAAAGACGCGCTATCGGATGTAGCGCGTCTGCGGAGGATGGGCGAGGAGTCGTATCGAATTGTCAAGGAGGAGATCAATATCGATAAAATGGTCGAGACCTTTGTGACCGCATTGAACAGCCTAACTGGCGAATGAATTCGTCGCCTCCTCCATGTCATTATAAATAAGAATATTTTGCAAAAAGCCAGCAATATTCAATACATAATAAATATTCGGATTCGGACAAACCAATTTAAAGTACGGTGATTTGTATGGCTCCTCCCCGTGCTGATGAATGACTTCCAAATCACTCTGCGGAGTGAACAAATTAAAGATGTTATGGATTGCGCGCAGACCCGCGCTGGTGAGGACTTCCACACCTGAGAGATCGAGCAGGAGATGTTTCGACCCATCCTCCTGTGCCTGACGGGCGCGGTCGAGCAGTTCTGCTTCGGTGTTGCCGTGGAGATGGCCGCTCAAATGCAAGATTGTCACTGGCACGTCTCCCTGGACCTGTGATGCAGTGATATTCAGTTCGCTCATTTGGATACTCCTTTGCCTTACTACTATACGATTTTTAGAAACGAAAAGCAAGCGGGTCGCCTCTACTTCCGTTCCACATTCACCCACATTTGCTCGCCATCCGTTGTGATCTCCACCCAGCCATTCTGGTCCGTGCGCAGCAATTCATAGTCCTTGATGGATTCCAGCACTTCGCTATCGGGCATACCGTTTTGATCCGCGGCGTCAACGCTTAACAGGACAATCTCAGGATTCAGATTCGTGATCCACTCGGGCGGATTCGATGCAGCGTACCCGGCATCTGCCAGCGAGAGCACACTGACCGGTCCGATGCTGGCACCCAGACGCAATTCATCCAGCGCTTCGAAGCTCATGCCAATGGGCAACAGCGCCCTGAAATTTTCCCATTCGACCAGCAGCACCGCGCCGCGCGGACCCGCCGTCAGCACCCGCAGGGTTGCCCCATCGCCCAGATCCAGCACCTGTTCCGCTTCGGCGTTGGCCACTTGAATGTCACTTACTGCCAGATACTCGTTCAAGACCCGCGACGAAAACGAGGCCTGTGTATTGCCGCTCCACAATACGGCGTCAGGGGGATAGCGCTCGATGACGCGTGGCAGCGCGGCGACATCCTCCTCATCCGTCCCGGCGATGATCAGCCAGTCCAGCTTGCGGTTGAAGGCGGGCAGCCGCCGTCCCAGCTCATCGGAAAGCGTCGTCACGCTGGGTCCGCCGTTGATCAGCACGTGCTTACCGGTCGGCGTTTTGATCAACACGGCGTCGGCGGAGCCAACATCCATGAATGTGATGTGCAGGAATTGATCGGGGATGGCGGATGCCGCGCGCCAGACGAGTAACAACGCCAGGAGCAGGACGACGATCCCGGTCCCGGCGGGGACTCTGAGTCTATCTCGGTTCATGGATTGGAACCACTCCTTTATGCGGGACCCGCCAAAAGTCACCGCGAAGAGCGCCGCGTAAAAGAAGATCACAAACCAGATGGAGAAATCTCCGAGGAAGATCGTCCCATGCGGCACGCGGTCGAAGATCTCCACCAGACGGATGGTGTAGGCGACAAAGGGCCACGTAACCCATGCCGCAAGCTGCCCGAGAGGAAACCAGATTAGGCTGAGCAGCACCGCCAGCCCGCCGAGGATCATCACCGCAGGCTGCGCCGGCAGGATGAAAGGATTGGCGAGGAATGAGACAAGCGAGATGCGCTGGAAGTGATACGCCATGATCGGGATGGTTGTGACTTGCGCGGCGAGCGTGAGCAGGACAAATTCTGAAAAGAGCTGGGCAAATTTTTCGGCAGCGGAGGTTGGAAAATACTTTGTAATGACTCTATTCGCGAACTGCGAAAATGGGTCGGCATACAGGATGAGTCCCAGTGTGGCAAAGAATGAAAGCTGGAAGCCGACATCCCAAATGTATAGAGGATTCCACAGGCACATCAACAGCGCCACGGCAAGCAGAGTGTTCAAAGCAGCCTGTCGGCGCCCGACTTGTTTTGCAAAGAGTGCAAGGCTGCCCATGATGGCGGCGCGCACTACCGCTGCATCGCCACCCACCAGGATAGTGTAGAAGGCGATCCCAATGATTGCCACAAGGGCTCCACGTCGCGCACCCAGAAACTGGCTGAAAAACGCCATGAATAACCCGGCGATGATGCTGATGTTGAACCCGGAAATGGCAATGATATGCGCTGTGCCAGTGTTCTTAAAAGCGTCCTGCAATTCCCGCGTAAGGCCCGTATCGACGCCAAGCAAAATTCCCGCCATCAAAGACGACTCAGGATCGGGGAACATGCGATAGATATTATTCAGCGCCTTTTCCTTGAAGTCGTACAGCGCCGCGGATATCAGATTGCCGCCTCTGCCGGGCAGAACCGTCACGTCTGCACTGGTCATGTAGGAATGAATGTGCTGCGCCGCCAGGTAATCGCGGTACGAGAAATCCTCGTTTTCAGGTGGAGTCTGCAGGCTGCCGCGCAGCCGCAGGATATCTCCATAGCGGAAAATCTGGTTGTTCGAAACGCGCGCCAGCAGCAATCCATTGGCGGGCAGGTTGCCATCGCCCGTGTCGACAGCAGTCACCTCGATGCGCAGATTGGTGTAATTGTCACGGTAATCAGGCGGCTCTGTCAACGTGCCTGTGATAAAAAGATCGTAGTCGCGGTCATTGTAAAAGGCGATATGGAAGGCGTTAAATCGCGGGACGGAGTACTGGTAGCGCGCCGCTCCGAGGAAGAGGGCGAAGAGAAGAACGAAAGTGAACGGTGAGAAAAAGGGATGTAAGGAAGGAAGGCGTGGAGCCAGAGCCCTGGAGAGAACGATGAGAATGATTGAAGCAACGCTGAGAGCGACCCATGCCAAAATATGCAGCGAAACAAGACTGGCAAGAACAATTCCCAGCAGGAAGGCAAGCGAAAACCACACCAGCGGAAGCCGTGTGGTCAATTGTTGCTGTATACGATTGAAGGTGGAAGGATTTGCCGCCTGCATGGTTATCTTTCATGATAGCATAGAATTAAATCGGTAGGATACAATTTTATCCAACCGCTGGCTTGCGTGATCGAACCAGCGATAACTTGAAATTTATGTTGCAATCCAAACTCATCATCGTCACAGGCGTAACCGGCTATCTCGGCGAGCGCATCCTGCGTGAGGAGAGCGTCCCCGTGACGGAGTTTCGGGCGGTTTAATCGCGGCACTTGCCAGGCAAAGCGAAAGCCAATGAAGCGTAGAATCCTCTTTCTATTTTCCTTCTTTTTACTGGTACTTATCCTGTTTGCCATAGCACTGTATATCCCTACTTCTCTTCCCGTTAACTCAGACTTCAGCGCCCTCTACAACACGGACCTGGCTCTCGTCAACCGGGTGCCCATTTACGATATTCCAAAAGTGGAAGCGCTCGCGCAACAACACTCAGGCATCCCTGCGGAGAATTTTTTTCTGGCACGTTTCCCATATCCACCCTGGTACGCGTTGGGTACATTCTATTTAGGTCTGCTCCCTCCTAGCGCCGCAGCGACCTTATGGTTCGAGCTCAATCTGGTCATGTTGTTCCTGTCCGTCTGGCTGCTCACGGATGGATGGTCTGGGCGTTTACGGCTGATCGCTTTCCCTCTGGCGCTTTTTTTCCTCCCAGTGTTGGGGGCGCTATCGGTTGGACAATATGATTTCCCCGTCCTGCTGGGAACATCGTTATTGATATATTCCTTCCGTAAGGAAAACGTTCCGCTTGCGACTCTCGGCGTTGTGTTGCTCACCTTTAAGCCGCATGTTGGCGCGCTGGTTCTGCTCTCTGCCGTGGCATGGCTGATTTATAGCAGAGGCGATTTTGGACGTCGTGTGATACGTGTTGTCACTATTGTGGGAATCTTCCTTCTTCTCAGTGGTTTTATCGCGGACCCTGCGTGGATCATTTCGTATCCTGAGATGCTGCTGAATTATCAAAGTGAAAGCAATGTGACGGCTTGCTCCGAATGTGCGAGCCTGCCGGTGTGGCTCTCGCGCGGGTTCTCCGACGGGTCGCTGGCGACTGCCATGTGGATCGCGGCCGTTTTGCTTGGCGCTGCCGTCGTTGCGTTTTACTCCATCCGTTCTTCCGTAAAGTCACACGAATTCCTGTTGAGCGCGGCATTGCTCGTCACCCTGCTCGTCAGCCCATATCTTTACAATTACGATTTTCTGCTGCTGCTTGTGCCATTTGCCGTCCTTGCAAACAAAGGCAGCCCCCTGCAGAAAGTTATCCTGATCACAAGTTATCTGGTTCCGACCTTTGCGATTCTTTTGCTCGGGCGCATGGGTAATATTTCGTTGATAACTGTAACTCTCGTGCTGACCGGGTTGTTTTACCTGCACACAAGGAAACCCGTCATTGACTTTACCGCGCCCGCGGCATAAAATATCAACAATTAAATACGGCCATCAGCGGCGAAGTCGGTGCAAATCCGACACTGTCGCGCAACTGTAATTTAGCTGTTAGCATTCAGCGATTAGCCTTCTGGCTAAAAGCTGATGGC
Organism: Anaerolineales bacterium; assembly: GCA_025938055.1. Next base: position 9,204 of record JAICQC010000061.1, read on the forward strand.
TAACAGCTACTAAGTCAGGTCGCCCGCTCTGGCCGGTTCTACCACACTCTCGCGAAAGGAGGTGGAGGACGGCTCTCTCGGACTGCCTCTCCTACCTCCCCAGCACCTCGCTGGGGATTTTGATTCCTGATGATAGAACGGAGAAGAACCATGTTACGAAACCTATTCTTAGCAATAGTACTGATCACGGTGCTAGCCGCGTGTGCGCCGCAAGCCACACCGACCACAGCTCCTGCGGCGGAGGCGCCACTCACCTTCACTGATGGACTGGGTCGCGAGGTCACTCTCAACGGATTCCCAAAACGGATCGTTTCTTTTGCACCCTCGAACACAGAGATTCTGTTTGCCATTGGTGCAGGTGATCAGGTGGTTGGGCGCGATGCGCTTTCCGATTTCCCCGAAGAGGCAATTGCTGTGACCGATATCGGCTCCACGTTTGAGTCCTTGAACACGGAGTTGATCGTTTCCCTCGAACCCGATCTTGTGCTGGCGGCGGAGATTAACACAACCGAGCAGGTGAAACAGCTGGAAGACCTTGGTCTGACTGTGTATTACCTGAAGAACCCGCTTACTCTGGAAGAAATGTATGGCAACCTGGAACTCGTCGCGGAACTGACCGGGCATCAGGAGGAGGCGGTTGCATTGATCGAGTCGCTCAAGGCGCGTGTGGCTGCGGTGGACGAGAAGATCGCTCCAATCAGTTCCCGCCCGGGCGTATTTTATGAGTTGGACGCTACGGACCCCGCCAAGCCGTATACAGCAGGCAAAGGGACATTCATTACCCAGTTGATCGACCGTGCCGGCGGTTACAATATTGCCTCCGATCTTGAGGGGTATCCTCAGATGAGCCTTGAACAGGTGGTCGCTGCCGACCCGGCATTCATCATTCTTGGCGATGCCAGGTATGGCGTGTCACCGGAATCGATCGCGCAGCGCCCCGGCTGGGAAAACCTGAGCGCGGTTAAGAATGGAAATGTTTTGCCGTTCAACGACGATCTGGTCAGCCGCCCCGGTCCACGGCTGGTGGATGCGCTGGAGGAATTGGCGAAGTTGCTGCGACCGGAGCTGTTCCAGTAAAGTAGACAAGTACACAGGTAAACAAGAAGGCAGGTTTTGTGCCTGTATACTTGTTTACCTGTCTACTCATAGTCCATGCGTAATCCTTTCTTCATCACACTGCTTGCGTTGATCGTTATGCTGATTGTCAGCCTGGCAATTGGGTCTGTATTTATTTCGCCAGTCGAGTTATGGAATGTGATCCGTGGAACGTCATCCAGCGATACATTCCGTACGATCCTGTGGGATATCCGCCTGCCGCGCACCGTGTTGATCGCACTGGTCGGCGCGGCGCTGGCGGGCAGCGGAGCCGCCTATCAGGGCTTATTTCGCAACCCGTTGGCGGACCCGTACTTGATCGGTGTCGCCTCAGGCGCGGGGCTGGGCGCGATCATCGCAATGTCCATTCGGTGGCCATACACTGCTCTCGGACTTCTGGCGGTCCCGCTTGCGGCATTTATTGCCAGCCTTCTGACTGTGTACCTGGTTTATTCGTTTGCGCAAATCGGTAGAACAGTCCCGACCACGAATCTGATTCTGGCTGGTGTTGCGGTGTCTTCCTTCACCGTATCTCTCACTTCCTTCCTCATGCTCCGTTCCACCGGCGAAGTACGCCGTGCCATCGGCTGGCTGTTGGGCGGTGTGAGTCTGGTTGGCTGGGATGTCACGCTGGCACTCATTCCCTATCTTCTGATCGGTATGACAACACTGGTTCTGACGGGGTATTCCCTGAACCTGCTGCAATTTGGCGACGAGCAAGCCACGCAAATGGGATTGAACGTTCGCCGCGCAAAGTTCATCATCATCGTGGCGGCGTCCCTCGTGACGGCGGGAGCGGTCTCGTTTGCAGGCATCATCGGCTTTGTTGGGCTCATCGTGCCGCACGTCGTGCGCATGTGGTGGGGTGTGGACTATCGTCGTTTGATTCCTCTCAGTATTATTGGCGGTGCCTCGGTCTTGCTGGTTGCGGATGTGCTGTCACGCATCGTACTGGCGCCCGAGGAATTGCCGGTGGGCATCGTCACGGCACTGGCGGGTGCGCCGTTCTTTCTGTGGGTTTTACGGCGTGCCAAGAATCAGGGATACTGGTGAGCGGAGAGTTTATGGACATCAGGGCAATCATCAACCAGATACCATCACTGGACGAAGCCGCCATGTGGCTGGCACACACGCGTCAGGATACGTTGACCAAGCCACGCGGCAGCCTGGGCAGGCTCGAGGAGCTTTCAGTCCAACTGGCAGGGATGAAGGCTGATCCTTTGCCGTCTGTGGAACGGAAGGCTGTCATTGTGATGGCGGCCGATCACGGCGTGACGGCTGAAGGCGTCAGCGCCTATCCGGCTGAGGTGACGCGGCAGATGGTCTTGAACTTTTTGCGCGGTGGCGCTGCCATCAACGTGCTGGCGCGTCAGGCGGGAGCGCGAGTCAGCGTGGTGGATATTGGCGTCGCCGCAGAGTTTCAACCGATGCCCGGGTTGGTCCGGCGCAAGGTCATGTGCGGGACGCGCAATATGACTCAGGGTCCCGCCATGACGCGCGCAGAGGCAGAACAGGCGCTGCAAGTGGGAATGGATGTCCTGAATGAGGAAGCTGCGCGTGGGCTGGATATCGTTGCAACGGGCGATATGGGGATCGGTAACACGACAGCCTCCTCCGCGATTTGTGCGGCCATGACAGGACTTCCGGTTGCTAAAGTGGTCGGGCGTGGGACGGGGATAGATGATCAGGGACTGGAACGCAAGGTCAGGGTGATCGAGCAGGCGCTAAGGGTGAACCGGCCGGATGCAAAAGACCCGATGGATGTCTTGCATACAGTCGGCGGGCTGGAGATCGCCGGACTTGCCGGGGTGATGATCGCTGCCGTCAGCCAGCGCATTCCTGTGGTGGTGGATGGCTTCATCTCTACGGCGGCTGCCATGGTCGCGGTGGGGCTTGCGCCCGGCGTGCGCGCTTATTTGATCGGCTCGCACAGGTCGGTGGAGGTCGGTCATCAGGCGATGCTCAAGCATCTGAACCTGATTCCTCTGCTGGATCTGAATCTGCGCCTCGGAGAGGGGACGGGCGCGGTGCTGGCGTTTCACCTGATCGAAGCCGCCGCGCGTATTCTGCGCGAGATGGCAACCTTCGATGAAGCGGGCGTGAGCGATAATGAATAACATGCGGACCTTGCGCACCGCGTTCGGTTTGATGACCACGCTCCCGGTTCGCCTGCCCGATGACTGGTCGGAGGGCGATAGCGGGCGCGCCTCTGTGTGGTACCCGTTCGTGGGGTTGGTCGTCGGTGCGTTGACATGGTTTGTATGGAAAGGTGCCATGTTCGCATTCCCACCGCTGGTTGCAGGGATTCTCGCGCTCCTCGTTTGGGTCGTCCTGACGGGTGGTCTGCATCTCGACGGTCTCGCGGATTGCTGTGACGGTCTGCTGGCGAGCACCTCCGTGGAACGCAGGCTGGAGATCATGAAAGATCCTCACGTGGGTGCATTCGGCGTGATCGGTTTGGTTCTGATTTTGTTGTTCAAAGCGGCTGCGCTATCCTCTTTTACTTCAGCTACAAGCTTTGGCATCCTTCTCGCGGCAAGCCTGGCGCGCTGGTGTATCCTCCTGGCAGGATTGCTTCCGATGGCGCGCCCCTCGGGCATGGGCGCAGATTTCAAGTTGGGATTTCAGCGTGCATTCATCCTTTGGGGTTCGATCATTCCATTGGCGATTGCGATTCTGCTGGGCATGCGCGGGATTTTATCCACGCTGGTTGGTGTTGGTGCCGCAGGTTTGGTTCTACGGTTGGCGAAGTCGCGCATCGGCGGTGTGACAGGCGATGTATTCGGCATGGTCGTTGAAATTGTGGAAGCCACGGTACTGCTTGCTTTTCTCACTGGTTAATCATGAACAAGTATCCATTCCGGCTTGGCACAACTTCCTATATCATCCCTGACGACATCCTGCCCAACGCGCGCTATCTGGCTGGCAAGGTCAATGATATTGAACTGATTCTGTTTGAAGTGGACGATGGTCCGAACAACCTGCCTTCCTCAGAAGTTATTCATGAGCTTTCAAGGATTGCGCAAGAGAACGATATGACCTACACCGTCCATTTACCCCTCGACCTAAAATTGGGCGAGGACAGCTCCGAGCGTGATCAGTCGCTGGTCAAAGCCAGACGCGTGATCGACTGCACCCGTGGATTAGATCCCTGGGCGTACGTGCTTCATCTGGACGGCAAAACCGTCCGCACCTCAACAGATTCAGCATTAATCGGGCGCTGGCAGGACCAATCAGTACGTGCGCTGGAAATTGTTTCGGAATGGGCAGGTGCCGCAGACAAACTGGCAGTGGAGAACCTGGAGACGTATCCGCTTGATTTCATTCAGCCCGTGCTGGAAAGAATCCCCGTCAGCCGCTGCGTGGACATCGGTCATTTGTGGCTGGATGGTCATGATCCCATCCCTTATCTACAGTCTGCATTGCCCCGAACACGTGTCATTCACATTCATGGCATTGCCGAGCGTGACCATCGCTCGCTGGCTTTCATGCCTCAGGAAAAGGTCCGCGCGGTGTGGGATGAACTCATTCGCATGAAGTATGATGGTGTGCTGACCCTTGAGGTCTTTTCGGAGGAAGATTTCATTTCTTCATTGGAAATGATCGAGAGAATCGCATGAGCACAAAGAGCACTCTCACTCTTATCCTTGGGGGCGCGCGCAGCGGGAAGTCGTCGCAGGCACAGAGCCTTGCAGAGGCAACCGGCAGCTCCGTCACGTTCATTGCCACGGCACAGGCCTTGGATGAGGAAATGTCAGAGCGCATTCAAAAGCATCGCGCCGCGCGTCCTGCTATCTGGCAGACGCTTGAGGTCCCGTTTGAGGTTGCATCCCGTATCTCGCAGATGGAATCAGATATAGTGATCCTGGACTGCGTTACGTTGCTCGTCAGCAATCTGCTTATGCAGTTTGTGAAGGACGATCTCATCGAGGAAGCGCCCTTCATGCTGGCTGTCCAAAAGGAGATCAACGAGTTGATTGCTGTGTTCCGTGAACAAACGCAGCATTGGATCATCGTCTCCAACGAAGTAGGGCTGGGGCTCGTCCCGCCGTACCAGATGGGACGTGTCTACCGCGATGCGCTCGGCTGGACGAACCAGCGACTGGCGCGTGAAGCGGATAAAGTCATCTTCATGGTGGCAGGAATTCCGATGGTCGTCAAGTAGGTGTGTAATCCGGGCACAGATGAATTTGCGCTATTTTGGTATTTGATGTTTTAGTTATTTCGCTGGTTGAGTGAGCAAGTGCGCGAAGCGCCTCGCTTGTACCAAAACAAGCAGGATTAAGGAGAATATTACGTTTGAATCAGACCAACCAGTAAGAACGTTATGTTAAAAATCCAATCCCTTTCCGTTTCTTATGGCACTCGGCGCATTCTGCATGAGGTTTCCCTTGACTTGCAAAGCGGCGAAGTGCTGGCGTTGATCGGACCGAACGGTGCTGGCAAGTCCACGCTTATCCGCGCGGTCAGCGGTGTCATCCCGTCTACTGGTCATGTGCACGCCAATGGCGATGATTTCGTTTCGCTCTCGACGGTTCAACGCGCCCGCTATGTGGCAACTGTGCCTCAGGCGGTCTCCATGCCTCCTGCCTATACCGTCTGGGAGACGGTCCTCTTTGGACGCACGCCGCATCTGGGATTCCTCGGTCAGCCATCTGAAAAAGATGAAGAGATCGCTCGCCAGTCGCTCACGCGTGTAAGCGCGCTTCCCTTTGCCGAGCGCCGCGTAGGCGAGCTCTCGGGCGGGGAGCAGCAGCGCGTACTCCTGGCGCGTGCCTTGTGTCAAACCACGCCAATTCTCCTGCTTGACGAGCCCACAGCTCATCTCGATTTGCAATATCAGGTGAGTCTTTTGGAACTGGTGAGTGAACTCGCCCACAAGGATAACCTCGCCGTGCTCATTGCCCTGCACGACCTCAACCTCGCCGCACATTATGCGGACCGCATTGCCCTGATGGTCGCAGGGAAGATCAAAGCTGTGGGAAAAGCAAAGGATGTATTGCAGCGGGTTGTCAT
>JAICQC010000203.1 GCA_025938055.1 Anaerolineales bacterium
CAGACCTGTAACGATGAAGTTGGCGCTCTGAATCCAGCCGAGATCCCCGAGACTCATCATGCTCAACGGATGGCGGGTGATATCAAACCCTGAGCGGGTCAATATCTGAGCAAGACCAACAATGATATAGATGGGCCCGGCAAGTACGCCACCGGTGAGCAGCAATTTGGTTTGTTCCGCTTTGTCGTTCATGACTAGTTCCTTTACCTCTCAAAAGCCGCCTGGAGTGGGAAGATCCTGGGTTTCCACATACGCTCGCAAGTTCTCCAGCATCATTCCAAAGCCAAAGGCGTTCTGTTCCATGGCGCTCCAGCGCCCGTCCTCTGGCAGCAACTCATAACCAGAGTTGGTAATGGTCAGACGTGTGCCATCCTGTTCTTCCTGCAATAGATAGGCTGTGACCTCGGATGACCCGGGAGATGCCGGAAGCGAGTGCGTGACAAATCGATGGGGCGGATCGATAAGCTCGATCACTTGTTCGTTCGTCTCGTCTCCTGTTTCAGGATCAGGAATGAACAGTTTCCCGCCTTCTTCCAGCGCCGTCAGTTTCCATGAGGTTCCCGGGGAAAACCAATTCTCGAGCTGTGCTGGATCGGTAATCGCATTCCAGACTCGTTCGCGAGGTGCGGCAATCCAGATGCTGCGTTCGACCGCAAATGATTTCTCTGATTCTCTTCGGTAGCCAAACAATGCGGCTACATATCCCTCCGGAAAGGGCAGGGATGCGCCAGTGACATACGCTTTCAAATTCGCCAGCCCCTTCTCCCAAGCCGCGCCGCTCGGGGCGATCCGGTCCTGGCGCGCATCCTCGGGCAGGCTTTCAAACCCGCCCATCGCAACCGTGACTCGCGTCCCATTGTTTTCTTCCTCAAGCGTATAGGCGATGTCGATCAGACGATCAGGTAAGCCGCGGCTGCGCACGTACCGCGGTGTCTCAACTGCTTCCAGGACGGCAACAGGTATCTCCATGCCGCCCATCGATACGAAAATTGTGTCATTGTCATCACGTTTCATATCCGCCCCTAACGCCGGAGGCAGGAGCCACTGTGCAAGGTCGGCAGGATCGGTAATCGCCTGCCAGACTCGCTCACGGGGGGCATTGATCCAGATGCTGCGTTCAACTTTAATCTGTTCCATTATGTTCTCCTTTTATGTGCAACCATTTAGTTGCACATAGTATAGTAGAAAAGATGTTCTATGTCAAGTTTGATTTCAGAGATATTTTCCAGGAGGTTTATGAACATTTTTCTGGCTTTGGGTTTATACTGCCCTCAAGAAGGCTCCATACCCATCCATCAGCGGATCACGCGAGCTACCCGCTCTTCCTAAACACACTATCATTTTTTCAAAAGGTAAAGCCATACATCGTGATTCAGATCAAGGCAATTCTCATTGACATTGGTGGAGTGCTTTGGCATCCAAAAGGGACTCCTCTCAGCGCGAATTGGGCGGCAAGATGCAGATTAAGCCCAAAAGATTTTGACGAGATTGTGTACAACTCTGAATGGGGTGCTCAAGCATTGCTTGGGAGCATTACGGGCGAAGAGATGTGGGAGAATATTGGAGCCAAACTTGGGCTTTCCCCTATTGAAAGAAGTCAGTGCGAAGAAGAATACTGGGCAGGCGTATGGGACACCGAATTTTTGGACTTTTGTGATGCGTTAAAATCAAGGTACAAATTGGGCATTGTGAGTGATGCCGAGTCGACTGCAAGGGAAAAAGCAAAACCATGGGTCAATGAGTCATTATTTGATGTTATCGTTTTCTCGTCGGAAGTGGGTGTTTGCAAACCCAACGCCAGAATTTTTCACCGTGCGCTTGAGCAAGTAGGGGTCTCCGCTTCTGAAACCGTATTTATAGATGATCGAGAAAAAAACGTACATGGCGCAAAAGCATTAGGCATTCATGCGATTCAATACAAGAATAGAAGCCAGGTGATTGCTGCTGTCAATGAATATATTTCACTAAAATAGAGTTCTGGTTCGTTAAATCGGTGGGCTGACAAAGAGCACTACGGGCAGTCAGGTGATTTTCGTGGCTTGAAGTTGGTTCCGTATCTATCGGACAGAACCTGGAAGGAACCATTTTAATGGAGATCACCTCAATCATCGACGCCGATATCCACCCCTCGCCCGACCCAGCCCGGGTGGCGGAGCGTCTGCCTGAGCCCTGGCGCAGGCGCTATCTGAGCGGCAATCGGGGTCCCGGCTACCTGAACTACTGGAATCCGAATGGCGTTCATCGCGCAGATGCCGTCACCGATGACGGGGAGCGCATCGAGGGCAGTCCTGTCCATCTGGCGCGCCACTTCCTCGATATCTACAGGATCGAGTATGGCATCCTCAACCCCGAAAACATCCTGAGCATCGGATTGTCGCCAGAGCCCGATTACGCGGCTGCGCAGGCATCGGCGATCAACGACGTCTTTGTGGAGGAGTGGCTGCCAGCAGACCCGCGCTTTCGCTACTCACTGGCGGTCGCGCCCAACGACCCCGAACTGGCAGCGCGCGAGATTCGCCGCCTCGGAGGTCGACCGGGCGTCGTGCAGGTGCTTATGCCCGGAGGCGCGCGCATTCCCTACGGACAGCGCACCTTTCATCCCATTTATGCTGCGGCGGCGGAGCACGGTCTGCCGGTTGCCATCCACCCGGGGACCGAGGGGGTCGGCACCTCGGGCGCGCCAACCGCGGCTGGCTACCCGAGCAGCTACCTTGAGTGGCACACCGGTCTCGTGGGCAGCTTCATGGCGCACCTGATCAGCCTGGTGACGGAAGGCGTATTCATCAAGTTTCCGGAGTTGAAATTTGTTCTGGTCGAGGGTGGCGTCTGCTGGCTGCCGCCGCTCCTCTGGCGGCTGGACAAAAACTGGCGGGCACTGCGCCAGACCGCACCCTGGCTCGACCGTCTGCCCAGTGAGATCGTCTTCGAGCACGTCCACCTCACGACCCAGCCGATCGAAGAGCCGGGTCGTCCCGAGCACTTTAAGAGTATGCTCGAAATGTTTCCTGCCGATCGCATGCTGATGTTCTCAAGCGACTTCCCCCACTGGGATGGCGATACGCCGGATTTCGCGGCGCGCAACTTTCCTGCCAGCCTGCGGGAGCATGTGATGCACGAAACGGCTCGCACGTTGTACCGGCTGCCATTCCACGAGAATGCTTCGCAGGAGGCGGCGCGTGAGTAGTACGACGGGCGGCAAGCGGCGGTACATCGTTGCCCGGACCGTGGAGATCCCGCCCGGCATGCGGCGGATCGTGGAACTGGAGGGGCGGTCGATCGGTATCTTCAATATTCATGGCAGCTACGTAGCCGTGCGGAACGTCTGCCCGCACGAGCTCGCGCCCGTCTGTCAGGGCCGTCTGGGAGGCACCACACTCCCGTCGGCACCGGGTGAATGGGTCTGGGGCCGCGAGGGCGAGATCCTGGCTTGCCCCTGGCATGGCTGGGAGTTCGATCTGCTCACCGGCGCATGCCTGACCGACAGACGCCGGCTGCGGATGTACGAGGTGACTGTCGAGGATGACCAGATTATCCTCATGATTTAAAGGAATTGATTTTGCCGGAATCAAGAAATGGAGACAGGAAATTTCTGTCTCCATTTCTTTGTGATGTGAGATTGCTTACTTACAGGATGCTTCGCAATGACGGATAGCTAAAACAACTTCAATACCGCGCTGCTTGCCCAGGCAAACAGGAACTGCGGCACAAGGCTGATGACGACCGTCGCAATGACTGTCGTAATCATCGTGAAGTCCAGGAAGGGTTCGCGCTCCGTTTCCGGCTCGCCATCGCGCATATACATGATCACCACCACGCGCAGATAGTAGAATGCGGAGATGAGAGATGTCAGCACGCCGATGATCGCCAGCCCGTAGAAGCCGCCGTCGATCACGGCGCGGAACAGGTAGATCTTGCCAATCAGTCCGATGGTAGGTGGGAGTCCGATGAGCGAGAGCATGAAGACAGCCATTGCCGCCGCCAGCAGGGGATGCTTACGCGCAAGCCCGGCGTAATCGGCGATCTCCAATCCCCTGCCCTCGGTCTTTTCGAGTGCGATCACGACACCCCATGCACCAAAGTTCGTAATAGCATAGGCAACCAGGTAGAAGAGTCCGGCGGCGATCGAAACGGGAGCCACGTCGGGGTCTCCATACGGCACGAACGCCATCAGGATATAACCCGCGTGGGCGATGCTGGAGTATGCGAGCAGGCGTTTGATGTTGGTCTGCGCGATGGCAATCACGTTGCCGAGGATCATCGTCAGTGCCGCTAGCCCCCACAGGATTCCGGTCATATCCACGGCAATGGAGGGGAACGCGGTCGCAAAGACGCGCAGCAGCGCCGCGAATCCGGCGATCTTCGCGCCCGAGGACATGAAGGCGGTCACCGCCGAGGGCGCGCCCTGATAAACATCGGGCGTCCACATGTGAAAGGGCACCGCGGCGACCTTGAAGCCAAAGCCCACCAGGATGCCCGCCGCGCCCAGGGATAATAGCAGCAGGTTCGAAGAACCGGGTGAAGCAAGAGACACAATCTCGACCAGGTTCGTCGAGCCGGTCGCGCCGAAGACCAGCGCCGTCCCGTAGACGACAAATCCCGTGGCAAACGCGCCGAGCAGGAAGTATTTGAGTCCCGCTTCCTCCGATTCGGCTCGCGGGCGGGCAAAGGCTGCCAGCACGTACAGCGGAATGGACAGCAGCTCAAGCGCCAGGAAGACCACGATCAGGTCAGCAGCCTGCGCCATCAGCATCATACCGGTCACGCTGAAGAGCAGGAGCGTGTAATACTCGCCGCGTTCCAGTCCCATGCGCTTGACGTATCCATAGGCCAGGGCAACACCGAGAAGGCCACTCACGAGAAGCAGGGCATTGACGAAGACCGAGAAGCCATCTGCCACGACCATTTCCTGAAATCCTGTTTCCTGTGTGCCAATTTGAGTCAGGGTAAGACCAAGGGTAATTGCCAGCCCTAACGCGGAAAGCAAAGCCGTGATTCCCTTACGCTCCTTCGGAATGAAGAGATCGACCAGCAGCAATACACAAGCCCAGACGGTCAGAAAGATGAGCGGCCAAATCGTGGAGTAGTCAGCGGGTGTGAGGTTCATGAGTTTTAGCGCATCGCCACGCTGGATATACTTGCAACAAGCTGATCGACGGCTGGCGCCATCAGCTCAAAGAACGGCCTGGGGTATAGACCGATCCAGAAAATCAGGATGAGAATGGGTGCCATGATCGCGATCTCTCGCCAGTTGAGGTCTCGCAGACCGCGCCCATGATGTTTCGCCTCCTCCACGACCTCACCCTGCGGACCGAGAAACATCGTCTGGAACATGAAGAGAAGGTAGACAGCCGCCATGATAATGCCCAGGGCGGAAATGCCTGCATACCAGGCGTTGTTGATCGCTTCCGAACCAAACGCACCGAGCAAAATGGTGAACTCACCCACGAACCCGTTCAGCCCGGGCAAGCCCATCGAAGAGAGAGCGGTAATTAGCATGATGGTGCCAAAGACCGGCGTGACCTTCCACAAGCCGCCATACACTTTCAGCTCGCGCGTATGCGTCTGTTCATAGATCATGCCGACAAGCAGGAACAGCGCGCCCGTGCTCAGACCGTGATTGACCATCTGCAGGATCGCGCCCTGCATGCCCTGCGAATTCAGAGCAAACAAACCAAGCATCACAAAGCCAAGGTGGCTCACCGAGGAATAGGCGACCAGCTTCTTCACATCTCCCTGCGCATACGAAACTGCCGCGCCGTAGATGATACCGATCGTCGCCAGCAGGGCGATCCATGGCGCCGCCTGGACGGAGGCTTCCGGGAAGAGCGGGATGTTGAATCGCAGAAAGCCATACGTGCCCAGTTTCAGCATGACGCCCGCGAGAATTACGGAGCCCGCCGTGGGCGCTTCCACGTGCGCATCGGGCAGCCAGGAATGCAGGGGCCACATGGGGACCTTGATGGCGAACGCGGCGGCAAAGGCAAGGAACAGCCACCACTGGATGTTTGCCGGAATGTTACCCTGTTCGATCAGGGCAGGCACTGAGAACGTGCCGCCGTAAATACCGAGCCACAGAATCGCCAGCAGCATCAGGATGGAGCCAGCCATTGTATACAGGAAGAACTTGATGGCGGCATAGATGCGGCGCGGTCCGCCCCAGATGCCGATCAGGAAGTACATCGGCACGAGCGTGAATTCCCAGAAGATGTAGAACAGGAAAAGATCCTGCGCCAGAAAGACTCCCATCATGCCGATCTCAAGCAGCAGGAAGAAGATCATGAAATCCTTGACACGCTCTTCAACAGCCGTCCAGGTGGAGAGGATCGAGATTGGCGTCAGGAAACTGGTCAGCAGAACGAGCAGGATGCTCAACCCATCCACGCCCAGATAATATTGGATATTCCATCCCGCCACCGTGATCCAGTTGTATTGGGCAACCAGCTGCAGGTTCGGGTCGGAGGCATTGAACACCGCCAGCACCCAGAGCGACAGCGCGAACGTGACCAGGCTGGTGATCAATGCCGTCCAGCGCAGGGCGTCCTTGTTCTCGCGGGGGATGAAGAACAGAATCAGGACGCCGACCAGCGGGAAGAAGGTCAGGAGAGTCAGAGGTTGCAGGAAAAAGTTCATGTTCGATCCTCGGTTGCGAGATTGTCAAAGGTGGATGTCAAAGATTTTGACGATCAACCTTCAATTATTTCAAAATCAAATATCCAACAATGAGTACAACGCCCAATAAAACAGACAGCGCGTACGAGCGCACGAATCCATTCTGGACCTTACGCAGGACCACCGATGACCACTGCGTGACGGTGGCGAGTCCATTCGCGACCGCGTCGATGCCGCGCTGGTCGGCGTAGCGATTCAGCCCAATGCTGCTAATCCAGTTATATGTACCGGCAATGACAGTCTCGTGGAACCAGTCATGCCAAAAGCGGCCGTCGACCACATCCGCCAGGAACTGGGATATCTTAACGAACGGCGTGACGATGATGGCGCGGTACAGCTCGTCCACATACCACTTGTTCTCCATGCCGGTAAAGATTGCGCCCAGCCGCCGCTTGAGCGGGTCCATCTCGCCGCGCCTGAGTGGATTGCGCCCGTAGATGTACCAGGAGGCAGCAATCGCAAGCAAGGCAAGGACTGTTGAAATGCCAGCTACCCCAAGATTGAGCGGGAGAGATTCCACTTCATGCAGTGTATGTTCCAGCCAGTCACCCAGGTTATGGAATCCTTCGAACGGCAGGTTGAGCGCGCCGCCCACGATGGATAAAAATGCCAGCACCATCAACGGCACGGTTATCACTCTGGGGCTTTCCCCGGCATGCGCCGCCGCTTCATGACGTGCCTCACCGAAGAAGACCAGCCAGACCTGCCGCCCCATGTAAAAAGCAGTCAGGAACGCGGCAATACTCAAAATCCAGTAAATCACCGGGTAATGCAGGCTGGCATCCAGCAAGATCTCATCCTTCGACCAGAACCCTGCAAACGGAATGATGCCCGCCAGCGCCAGCGTCCCGATCATGTACATCCAGTAAGTAGTGGGCATGGTCTTGCGCATGCCACCCATGTTGCGCATGTCATTGGGGTCAAAAACTTCGCCTTCCTCTTCATGCACGGGCTCGTGTCTTTGATCCTTCTTTCCTTCTTTTTTCTTACCTTTCCCTTGCTTGCCACCGTGATGTCCATGTGCCAAGTGATGATGCCCTCGTTCTACGCCCAGGATGACCGAGCCTGCCGAGAGGAAAAGCAGCGCCTTGAAGAAGGCATGCGTGACCAGATGGAACATTCCTGCCACGAACGCTCCCATGCCTACGGCTGCCACCATGAAACCAAGCTGTGAGATCGTCGAATACGCCAGCACCTTCTTGATATCAAATTGACCGACGGCGATCGTCGCGGCAAAGAGCGCCGTGACTGCACCTGTCAGTGCGACGATATATTGCGCCTGGGGAACAAGGGTATATAACTCTGCAGAACGCGTGATGAGATAGACGCCCGCCGTCACCATCGTCGCGGCATGGATCAGCGCCGAGACCGGTGTCGGACCTGCCATCGCGTCGGGCAGCCAGACGTAGAGGGGAATCTGGGCGGACTTCCCCGTCGCGCCGAGGAACAGCAGCAGGGTGATGAGCGTGACGATGCCGAAGGTCGCCTCGGGCGGCAAAAGGCTCGCCTG
>JAICQC010000582.1 GCA_025938055.1 Anaerolineales bacterium
CACCTCATTCACGAACGTGTAGACACTACCCTCGGGTACGTCCTGGGGCACACTGTGCGAAATGACGACCGTTGGTACTCGGGCAGTACCGAGTGGCCCGTCCGCTCTCCAATAGGGGATGGAAAGGTCATACGTGGTTCGACCGATAATGACCGCGCCTGTGCTGAACCCCGATTCCACAATTTCGCGGTTGCGCGGGTCCGCACTGTTCGTCCACTCGAATAATTGCAGGCCGTCATCACCCAAGCCTGCCTGTGGCGTCGGCGCGGCACACAGCCGTTCACGAATCTCAGCGGCGAAGCGACCCCAGATGGCATCCACCGGCACGACCTGGTTGTGCAATTCGGACAGCGGAAGGCGCAGGAACGGATAAACCCCAGCCGGTTTGAAATGGACGCCGTAAAACTGAACTGGCTGCGGCCAAACCACAATCCAATACTGGCTCCACAGCCCAATCCACCAGCTCTCGCTGCTGGTCGCAACAGGGCTAGCTTGATCCGGCGCATATAGCTCGAAGGGCGAGCCGATGTTCACCATCAGATGTAACATGGCATCGGGCGCTACCTTCAAGCGTGGATAAGGTGACTGGCCGTTAATATAATAGAGATCGTGAATATAGGCGTTGAGCGGGGGCGCTGGCACGTGGGAAACGTACAGCATGGAACAAGTATATGGTCGCCAGGGGGCAGAGTTAAGAAAAAACCGATGGCAAGACTTTTTCTCTCACGCGGGCTGTTGAGGTTGATAATGAAGAGCGACGACGCCTGAACTGAACGTCCTGGTGTCCAGGAGCTTCAGGGTATAGATGCCCATATGCTCGAAGATGCGCGGCCCTTCTCCGAACACCAACGGATACACGAGAATGCGGAGCTCATCTACAAGGCCATGCCTGAGCATGGTGTGCGTCAGCTCGCCTACGCCATACTGCAGCAGGCTCTCCCCCGGCTCTTGTTTGAGCTTTCTGATCTCCTCAGCAACGTCCCCCTTTAAGAGGGTGGCATTCCATTGCAGCGGCTCCTTCATGGTTCGGGAAGCGATGTACTTGGGCATACTGTTTATCTTGTCCGCATCCTTTCCCTCCCTGGTCGGCCAGACCTGGGCGAAGAATTCGTAAGTCTTCTGACCCATCAAGAGCGCGTCTGGCATGAATAGAAGCTCGCTGAGGTATTCTTGAACATCCGCGCCGTGGAATGGATACACCTGCTTCCAAAAATCCATATTCTCGCCACCCATGGCTCCATCGACCGACACTTCAGCCTCTACAATTATTTTTCTCATAGCGGTTTTTTTGCTCCTGGATTGTTACTTTATTTACGTCAATTCGGGATAAGACACTTTGATCATAATGCGGCAAAAGAAGGCTGTCTTGGAAAAAAACGCAGGTTACTGGCTTACACGAGCGATTTGAGCAGGGGTTTGTCCGAGGAAGCGCTTTAGCGAGTTGGTCAGATGCGACTGATCGTAATAGCCCAATTGGTGAACGGTGTCGAGGATAGATGTGCCATGCTCCATGAGGTCCTTTGCCTGCCGGGCGCGTTCGATTTGTTGAATCGTTTTGTAGGTCAACCCGGTCGCACGCAGGAAACGAACCTGTAGAGAGCGCGGCGATAGATCGTGTGGGTGACCTTGTAACACCGCCGTCACGACTGGATCACGAACGAGCAAGCCTTCGCGTACCAGCCGGGCTACGAACGCATCCGCATTTTCAAAGCTGGGAACCTCCCATGCTGCGCCCTGTAACCAGAAGGACTGACTCGTCGCTTCGGGCAGGTTGACATCTCGAAAGTTCCGTAGAGTGGCTGGTAGTAGATAGGGCATAAACGTGCCCACCTTAAACCGGATGCCGATCCACGCAGCTCCTACCCGTTGGTAGTGTAAAGGTGTCGCCTGCGTCTCTGGTCCGCGCAAGGTAAAGATAGTCTTGCCCTGATAGCGTGTTACAACCATTTCCCAATGAGTGGAGGCGGTCGAAATAAAAGCACCGGACTGCTTACTTTGCGCTTGCCAGATCGTTTCGACTAGAGACGAATCGGACGGTCTATCCTCATAAAAGAATGTCATGTCTCTGTCTCCCGGAACCTAACCGGACAAAGAGAACTTATCGCATCACGCGAAAGCGCAGGTGGATCGCCTCAGCCGTCCGAATCACTTCCAGCGGTTCAAGCGAGATGTGCTTGCCGCTGAGTCCCTCGAACAATCGCGTGCCATCGCCGAACAGCAC